>UQQO01000047.1 GCA_900543175.1 uncultured Fusobacterium sp. | reverse complement strand
AATTTTATCTAAAGAACTAATAATTTTATATTTTTGTGCTTTCTTTATAGGAATAGGGGTTGGAGGAATGACAACAGTGCCTATTTCTATCTTAATAAAAAATAATTTTTTAAAAAATTATGGAGTTGTTCTAGGAATAGTTTTAAGTGGAAGTGGAATAGGTGGAATGATATTTGGACCAATATTTATTAACTTAATTCCGATAGTAGGGTGGAAAAAATGTTATTTACTACTTTTATTAATTCATCTATTAATTTTATACCCTTTAATAAAAAAGAAAATTAGTATTTATAGTTTAAAAGAAGATAAAGTTAAAAGAAAGTTAAGAAAATCTCAAAGTTATTTAAGAGAGAGAAAGTTTTGGTTATTTGGAATAGCTTCAATGATAACTTATTCTTCAATTTCAACAGTACATCAAACTTTAGCTTCATATTTAAATGATTTAAACTATTCAGAATCTAAGATATCATTAATTTTTTCTCTTGGAATGTTTTCATTAGCAATAGGAAAAGTTATTTTAGGAAAAATATATGATATGTTCAGTGTAAAAAAATCAACAGTATTTAGTTCTTTAAATGCAGTAATAGCAATAATAAGTATAATTTTTATAAAAGGAAATAGAAATGAATATATTTATATAGTAACTTTGGGTTTAGGATACTCTTTTGGAAGTATAGCATATCCTTTTGTTACTGAAAAGTTATTCAAAGAAAAAGAGTTTATAAAAATAAATAGTATCTATAATGCAATTGGAAATTTATCATTGGGATTGGGAATGATTTTAGCTTCCATGATATATGATAAATTTCATGATTATGGAATTATTTATAAGGCGTTTGTAGTTTTGTCATTAATTTCAATATTAATATATATAAAAATAATTCCTGAAGATAAAATATTAAAGAAGGAGGTGTAAAATAAAAATTTTATTTATTTTCTAGGAATGATAAAATAAAAAATATAAGGAGTGGGATTATATGAATGAAGAATATATGAAAATGGCTAATAGCCCAATAATGTGGGTAGCTTGCGCAATTCCAATTATTTGGGTAATAATACAAGCAGTAGTTTATTATAAAAAAAGTAGAAGTGCAGCATTAAAAATGGGGATAGAAGATATAAAAATTAAACATGCTACAAAAAGTGCTAGCATTGCATCAATAGGACCATGTTTTGTTATGATAACAACAATGCTTTCATTGATGTTAAATGTGGGAGCACCATTGGCCTGGCTAAGAGTTGACTTTATAGGGAGTGTTTCTTATGAATTAACAGGAGCGCAAATGGCGGCTGACGCTATGGGAATTGAAATGGGAAGTGCACAAATGAATGCAGATTTTCTCTGTGCAGCAGCAGTTGTTATGACAACAGGTTGTCTGGCTTGGATATTATTCGTTTTATTCTTTGCTAATAAAATGGATAAAGTTAATATGGTAATGGCTGGAGGGAATAAAGCCTTAATTCCTGCATTAGGAGCAGGGGCAATTATAGGTTGTTATTCTTCTTTAACAGTAGATAGGGTATTTCCTATAGGACCAAATATTTGGGCTATTATAGTTTCTGGTGGGTTAATGATGATTTTAACTTATTATAATAAAAAGGCAAATAAACAATGGATAAAAGATTGGGGAACTTCTTTATGTATGATAAGTGGAATGATTAGTGCAACTATAGCATCTATGTTATAGAAAGGAGGAAAAATATGAATATTTTAGGAAAAGAAGAAATATTTGAAAAAGAATATATGCCTTTTGTTATTAAATGGGGAAAATTTTCATGTATAATAGCTATATTAGTAGTTTATCTTCCAGCATTAGCATTATTTTTATTCTTTAATGCACGTCCTGATGTTGGAGCAATAATAACAGGAATAATAGGAATGGTTTCAGCATATAGTGCTTGGTATTTTGTAGATCCGATTACATTATTCCCAATTTTAGGAGTACCTGGGATGTATATGACTTATGTTTCAGGAAACAGTAAAGAAATCAGAGGACCAGCAGCTTTACAAGCTATGGATGCAGCAGAAGTTAAAGCAGGAACACCTGAAGGAACTATAATATCAGCTATTGGAATATCTATTTCAATTTTAATTAGTTTAACAGTAATGACAATTGTAGCTATAGTAGGAAACTTTATGCTACAAATTCTACCTACTCCAGTTATAACATCATTAAGATACTTACTTCCTTCATTATTTGGAGCTTTAGCAATGCAAAGAGTTGTATTAAATCCAAAAGTAGCATCTATTGGTATTCCATTAGCATTTATAACATTTTTCTTAAAAAAAATGGAAATGTTTAAATTTCTTCCATTAGGCGGAGGATATGCACCATTGATGATCTGTGTATTTGTTTGTATGTTTTTATCAAAAGCAATGTTTTTAAGAGAACACCCAGAATACAGAAAAAAGTAAAGAAATTATTTTAGGAATTTAAGGAGGGAATTATGATAATGAGAGAAAAAGTAGCAGAAAAATTTTATATTGAAGATCATGCAGTGCTATATGGTTTATTAGTGAAAAATGCAATAGAAATATTTGGAGAAGCAGGAAAAGAGTCTTCTAAAAATGGAACAATTTTATACGCTAAAGAAAGAGGAATAAGAATGGCAATGAGAGCACTTGCTGATGGTCAAGAACTTACTCCTAATAACTATATGATCTATGGAGAATGGATTGATTATAAAAAAGTAAGTAAAGCTGAAATAAAATCAATTTCTCCTGAGTATAGGACAAATAGCTTAGTGTGTGGTTGGTGTGATGCTTGGAAAAAACATGATCTAATGGAATATGGAAAGATTTACTGTACTTGGATTGATAAAAATCTTGTAAAAGGATTTAATCCAAATAATGAATTAGAAATAGATAGCATTTTATCTCATGGAGGAGAATGTTGTGCATTTCATTGGGTAGGAGCTAAATTCAATGATATGGAAGATTTAAAGAAAATGAGAGAAGTTAAATCTTCAAAAGCTTACTACGTATTAAAAGATTTCTTATATCATACAGCACATGTATTATCAGCAATGAGCAGACAATATTTTATGGATTTTGGAGTAGCAGAAGCAAATAAAATAATAGAAAAATCTCTTAAAGAATACGAAGAAAAATTTGGTGCAGAAAAGAAAGAAGCACTAGTTGAAGAAGGAAAATTGAACTTTTTAGCAATCTAAAATAGGAGAGAAGGCTATGACAGATAAAGAATATATAGAAAGACTAATAGAAAAGAAAGAAAATATATTCATAGAGGCTAGTGATAAAATTTGGGATAATCCTGAACTATATTTTCATGAAACAATAGCAGCTGAAACTTTAAAAGAGATTTTAAAGAAAGAAGAATTTGAGGTTTTAGAAAATGTAGATGATATACCAACAGCTTTCATAGGAAGCTATGGATCAGGTAAACCAGTAATAGCAATTTTAGGAGAGTTTGACGCTTTACCAGGATTGAATCAAAAAGCGTTTTTAGATAAAAAAGAAGAGATTATTCAAGGTGCACCAGGACATGGGTGTGGTCATAATGCAATTGGAAGTGGTAGTTTATCTGCGGCAGTTGCAGTTAAAGACTATATGAAAGAAAATAATCTATCTGGAACAATTAAATATTTTGGTTGCCCTGCAGAAGAAGCAGGTTGGGGTAAAATGTTTTTAGCAAGAGATGGATTCTTCTCTGATGTAGATGCAGCTATAACTTGGCACCCTGCTGGAATTAATAGAGTTCAAGGATCAAGTTCGTTAGCAAATCTATGTATGATGTTTCATTTTAAAGGGAAAACAGCCCATGCAGCAGGAGCACCTCATTTAGGAAGAAGTGCTTTAGATGCTTGTGAATTAATGAATGTGGGAGTGAACTATTTACGTGAACATATTATACCTGAAGCGAGAGTACATTATGCTTACTTAGATACAGGAGGACCAGCACCAAATATAGTTCAAGATCAAGCTTCTTTAAAATATTTTGTACGTGCACCTAAAATTAAACAAGCATTAGAAATTGCAGAAAGAGTAAAAAAAGTTGCTCAAGGAGCAGCTCTAATGACTGAAACAGAAGTTGAAATAGAGTTTAAAGCTGGAATGTGTGATTATGTTCCAAATGAAGTTATAAGCAAAACTATGACAGAAGCTTTATTTGAAATAGGAGCTCCAAAATTTGATGAAGAAGATGAAAAAGTAGCTAGAAAATTCTTTGAAACAGTATCACAAAATAAAATAAGTGCAGCTTTAAAAAGAGCGTCAGAATCCTATGATAATGTTGAAAGATTTAGAGAAATGGTTTTAATAACTGAAGTTGCTCCGTTTAGAAAAATAGATAGTTATGGATTTGGTTCTACTGATGTAGGAGATGTATCTTATTCTGTACCAACGGCTCAATTACATTTAGCATCTTTAGCTAATGGAACTCCAGGTCATTCTTGGCAAGTAACAGCTCAAGGAAAAACTAAATATATGCATAAGGCATTAATTACTGCAGGAAAGATTTTGGCATTAACAGCAACAAAATTATTAAAAAATCCTAAAATTTTAAAGGAAGCAAAAATTGAATATGTTAATGTAACAGGAGGAAAATATATTTGTCCTGTTGGGAAAGATGTTAAACCAGAAATATAAATAAATATGGGGTTAAATTTATTTTAATCCCATATTTTTATATTATATAGCTATTAAAATATAAAATAAAATTAAATATGTACTATTTACTTTTAATTTTTTAATTGATACAATTAAGATGAAAGATGTTTTATAAAGATAGAAAGGAGGAAAATATATGAAAAAAGCGGATACCAGTTTAAAAGTAATTGCGTATCAAGCTATTCTTGATGGAATTATAAATGGAGAGTATCAAGCAAAGCAAATAATAAATGAACAAGAATTAGTAGAAAAATTTGGGTTTAGTAAATCACCAATTCGTGAAGCACTTGCAACATTATGTAATGAAGGAGTTATACGTAATTTACCTCGTTATGGATATGAAGTTATTCAGTTAACTAAAGAGGATATAATTGAAATTTTAAATTATAGATTTATTATTGAAGGTGGATTTCTAAGAGAAACATATGAGAATATAACTGAAGAGCAGTTAAAAAAATTACAAGAATTAGCAATTTTGTGTAAAGAACCTGTAGATGATCCATGGGTTCATTGGGAAAGAAATTCTGAATTTCATTTAACTTTACTTTCGTATTCTCAAAATGAATATGCTTGGACACAATTAAAAAAATCTATGGAAATTTTAAAAAGAGCATATGTTCAATTTTATAGAGATAAGTGGAGAGAAAATCTCATAAAAAGAGAGTATCATGATGCTATATTAAAAGCAATAAAAGTACGTGATATAGAAAATGCTATTGAATATTTAAAAAAAGAGTTAATGGATTTTTAAATAGGATAAAATTTTTATGTACCAATTTCTTATTTTAATAAGAAATTAGTACATTTTTTTTTTTGAAATTATGGTATAATGTGTTAAATATAAGCTAAAAAGGAGGAGAAATTTATGATTAAAAATTTTGTTCATCTTCATCTACATACAGAATATAGCCTCCTTGATGGAGTTGGGAAAATAGACGATTATTTAGATAGAGCTATTGCTTTAAAGATGCAAGCTATGGCTATAACAGATCATGGTAATCTTTTTGGAGTGCTTGAATTTTATAAAAAAGCTATGAAAAAGGGAATAAAGCCTATAATTGGTTTAGAAGCATATGTAGCAGAAAATTCAATGGAAGCAAAAGAGGGAAGAAACTTTCACTTAATTTTATTAGCAGAGAATAACAGAGGTTATAAAAATCTTTTAAAAATAAGTTCAGAAAGCTATTTAAAAGGATTTTATTATAAACCTAGAGTAGATAAAGAGTTTTTAAAAGAGCATAGTGATGGAATAATTGCCCTTTCAGCATGTATGCAAGGGGAGATTTCAAGAAGAATTTTAGATAATGAACCAAAGGAAAATATAGATTTAGCAGTTAATCAGTATATAGATATTTTTGGAAAGAATAATTTCTATATTGAAGTTCAATCTAATGGTGTTAAGGGACAAAAGGAACTTAATGATAGATTATATGATGTAGCAGAAGAACACAATTTAAAAATGGTAGCTACAAATGATACACACTATGTCAATGAAGGGGAGCATACTCTACAAGATATTTTGATTTGTGTACAAACTGGAGCAAAAGTTTCAGATGAAAAGAGAATGAGAATTGAAACTGATGAACTTTTCTTGAAAAGCAGAGAGCAGATAATAGATGGTTTAGGAACAAAGTTTTTAGAAGCAGTAAATAATACAGTTGAGATAGCTGAAAGATGTAATATCAGTATAGAATTTGGAAAGTTTAAGTTTCCAGAGTATAAAATTCCTACTTGTGTTAAGAGTATAGAGGGATTTTTAAGAAAATTAGTATATATGGGATTAGATAGAAGATATCCTCACGGACTTACTAAAAATATAATAGAGAGAACAGAATATGAACTTTCTATTATTGAGAAGATGGGATATGCAGGATACTTTGTAGTAGTATGGGATTTTATTGACTATGCTAAGAAAAACAGGATACCAATAGGACCAGGAAGAGGATCAGCAGCAGGAAGTTTAATTGCTTATGCACTGGGAATAACTGAATTAGATCCATTAGAGTACAATCTGATTTTTGAAAGATTTTTGAATCCTGAAAGAGTGTCAATGCCAGATATAGATATAGATATCTGTCAAGAAAGAAGACAAGAGGTTATTGAATATGTAATAGAAAAGTATGGAGCTGATAAAGTAGCACAGATTATTACATTTGGAACAATGAAAGCAAGAGCAGCTATAAGAGATGTTGGTAGGGTAATGGATACACCTCTTAGTAAGATAGATAGTGCAGCTAAATTAGTTCCTTTTAATGCTACAATAAGCCAAACTTTAAACAGTGTAGAGGAGTTTAGAAATATTTATCTAAATGATAGTGAGATGCAAAAAGTAATAGATATCTCTGCTAAAATTGAGAATAAAGTTAGACATGCCTCTGTCCATGCAGCAGGTATAGTTATAACAAAAGATCCTCTTACAGAGCTAGTTCCACTGTATAGTGATAATAAAAATAAGGTTGTATCAACTCAATATCAGATGAAGGAGCTAGAAGATTTAGGACTTCTAAAAATGGACTTTTTAGGATTACGTAACCTTACAATTCTTCAAAGAACAATAGATTATATAAAAGATGGAACAGGAGAAGAGATTGTTTTGTCTGATATTCCTTTAAACTCTAAAAAAGTTTATGATATGTTATCAAGAGGGGATACTTCAGGGGTATTTCAAATGGAATCTCAAGGATTGAGAAAAATACTGTTGAAGTTGAAACCTGATAGATTTGAAGATATTATCGCCTTGTTGGCATTGTATAGACCAGGACCATTGGGATCAGGAATGGTAGATGATTTTATAAATGGGAAAAATGGTGTTACAGAGATAAAATACCCTCATCCATCTCTAGAAACTGTTTTAAAAGAGACTTATGGGGTTATTCTATATCAAGAGCAGGTTATGAAGATAGCCAATGTAATGGCTAATTACTCCCTTGGAGAGGCAGATCTTTTAAGAAGAGCTATGGGGAAAAAGAATGTTCAGATAATGGAAGAGAACAGGGATAAATTTGTAGAGAGATCTATAAAAAATGGATACAGTAAAGAAAAAGCTGTGGAGATGTTTGAGCTTATTGATAAATTTGCTGGGTATGGATTTAATAAGTCTCACTCAGCAGCTTATGCAATGATAGCTTATTGGACAGCATATTTTAAAGCTCACTATATGAAATACTACTATGCAGCTCTTATGACATCAGATATGAATCATATAGAGGATGTAGCTTATTATGTGGAAGATGCAAAGATACACAATGTAAAATTGTATCTACCAAATGTAAATAAAGCTAGTTCAAAATTTATTGTTGATAATGATGGAGTTGTATTTTCATTGGCAGCAATAAAAAATGTTGGAGAGGGAGTAGCAAATAGAATTCTACAAGAGTACAATGAAAATGGGGAGTATAAAAACTATGAAGATTTTGTAGTGAGAACTCGTAAAGATGGATTAAATAAAAAAGCTTTAGAATCTCTTATTCTAGCAGGAGCTTTAGATAGTTTACCAGGAAACAGAAAACAGAAGTTTGAATCAGTAGATAAAGTTTTAGATTATGCTAATAGAAAACTGAAAGAGGATGATATTCAGCAGATGAACCTTTTTGGAGAGGCTAAATCTATTTTAGGAGCATTTATGTTGCCACAGATGGCTGAATACACAATAGAGGAGCTATTAGCTAAAGAGAAAGAGTATCTAGGTTTCTATTTTAGTGCCCACCCTTTAGATAATTATAGAAATATAATAGATGTGTATAGATTGAATAAGATAGCAGATATTAAAGAGGAGAAAACTCCTCGTATTTTTAAAACATATGGAATAATTAGGGATATAAAGAAGGTAGTGACTAAGAAAACAGGACAGGTAATGTGCTTATTTGAGCTAGAAGATTACTATGATAAGATTAGCTGTGTAGTATTTCCAAGGGATTATGCAGAAAATGCTCATATTTTTGTTGAAGGAAAAGCTGTGTATATTGAGGGAAGTATACAGACAGATTATTTCAAAGGTAGTGAAACAAAAAAAGTTATTGTAAAAAATATAAGATTCTTAGATGAACTATGCTATGATAAAAGATTTACTGTGTATCTTTTAATTACTGAGGAGGATAAAGAAAAATTTAGTAGGTTAAAACAGATAATTTTATCCTATCTAGGTGATACAAAATTGAGCTTTGCTATCAAGACAAAAACTACCAAAGAGGTAAAATCTACTAAATACAAGGTGTTACCTTCGAAATTATTTATAGATGAGATAATAGAATTGATAGGGGTAGACAAGATCACTATAAAGTAGTAGAATGTAATTTTGTTGAAATAAAGTAATTGTAGTGGTAAAATATATAAAAATGAGGAGGGATTATGAAGGCTGATATAAAAACTATAGAAGAGTTAATGAAAGTTTTACATGAACAAAAATTAACTGAAGTTTCATATGAAGACACAAATTTTAAAGTGACAATAAAAGGAACAGCAACTGCTGAAGTAAAAAAAGAGATAAAAAGAGATCAAAAACCTGTAGAAACTAAGGAAACTATAAAGTATAAAGAAGTATTATCTGACCATATTGGAAGATATTTCTATATGAAAAAAGATGGAACTCCAATAATAGAAGTTGGACAAAAAATAAAATCAGGACAAGAGATAGGATATATTACCACAATAGGTGTAAATACAACTATCTGTTCTAACTTCTCAGGAGTAATAGAGGAAATATATATTGAAAATGGCAATCCAGTAGATTATGGAAGACCATTATTAAAAATTAGAATATAATGCTCTAAGATATTTGGATTACCAGGAGGAAAAGATATGTTTAAAAAGATACTTATAGCGAACAGAGGGGAAATAGCTGTTAGAATAATTAGAGCAGCTAAAGAGCTAGGAATAAAAACAGTTGCTGTATATTCTGAAGCAGATAAAGAGAGCTTACATGTGATGCTAGCTGATGAGGCAGTTTGTATAGGAGGAATTTCAAGTACAGAATCATATTTAAAAATTCCTAATATCATAGCAGCAGCAGAGATTACAGGAGCAGATGCAATTCACCCAGGATATGGATTCTTATCTGAAAATGCTAGATTTGGAAAGATTTGTGAAATGCATAATATAGCATTTATTGGACCTAGACCAGAGTGTATTATAAAAATGGGAGATAAGGCAACAGCTAGAGCAACTGCAATAGCTAACAATGTACCAGTAACAAATGGAACAGGAATAATCAAAAGTGTAGAAGAAGCTAAAAAAGAGGTAAATGAGAGAATAAAATACCCAGTAATGATTAAAGCCACTGCTGGTGGTGGAGGAAAGGGTATGAGAATTGCCAGAAATGATGAGGAACTTGCTGCTAATATAGTAGCTGCTCAAAATGAGGCAGAATCAGCTTTTGGAAACCCAGATGTATATATAGAAAAATTTGTTGAAGATCCAAGACATATTGAGATACAAATTATGGGAGATAAACATGGAAACGTAATCTATCTTGGAGAGAGAGATTGTTCTATTCAAAGAAGACATCAAAAACTTATTGAAGAAGCTCCATCATTCTCACTACCATACAATATTAGAAAGGCAATGGGAGAAGCAGCTGTAACATTAGCTAAAGCTATAAACTATGACTCAGCAGGAACATTAGAGTTTCTAGTTGATAAAAACAACGACTTCTTCTTTATGGAGATGAATACAAGGGTTCAAGTTGAACATACTGTAACAGAGATGGTAACAGGACTTGATATTATAAAACTTCAAATAAAAGTTGCAGCAGGAGATAAATTAAATATAACTCAAGATGATGTTGTACTTTATGGACATGCTATTGAGTGTAGAATAAATGCTGAAGATCCAGAAAATGATTTTTTACCATCTCCAGGAGTATTACAAAAATATATAGTTCCTGGTGGAAATGGTATAAGAGTGGATTCACACTCATATCAAGGATATGAGATAAGTCCTTACTATGATTCTATGATAGGTAAACTGATAGCCTTTGGAATTAATAGAGAGGAAGCTATAGCTAAGATGAAAAGAGCTCTTGATGAATATATAATCGAGGGAATAGAAACAACAATTCCATTCCACAAAGAAGTATTTGAAAATGAGCTATACTTAGCAGGAAAAACTTCAACAAACTTCATAGAAGAAAATTTTTCTAAAAAAAATAATTAAAAATCAATTAAATAGTAGTTTTTTTTAAGAAAATTAGATATAATAGTGTTACATAAAACTTGGAGGTGTTTTCAATGAATGAATTAGGAAATATAAGAATTTCAGATGACGTAGTAAAAACAATAGCTGCTAAAGCTGCAAGTGATGTAGAAGGTGTATATAAACTTGCTGGTGGAATGGTAGATGAAGTAAGTAAAATCCTAGGAAAGAAAAGACCAACTAATGGGGTAAAAGTAGAAGTAGGAGAAAAAGAGTGTAGCATCGAAATATTTATAATCGTAGAATATGGATATCCAATCTCTGAAGTAGCTCATGAAGTTCAAAAAGCTGTTTTAAAAGCAGTTTCTGAATTAAGTGGATTAAAAGTTGTAGAAGTAAATGTATATGTTCAAGATGTTAAAATAATATCTGAAGAAACTACTGAAGAAGTTGAAGACATACAAGAGTGATTATAATATAAAGAGGCGTCTGAACAACGCCTCTAAATTTTATTAAAGGTGGGATTGTTATGATAAATAAATTCCTTTTTTTTCTAGGTTGGGTAGGAATATTCATTCTATCAATAACAGGTATTGTATGTACTGTAATGCCTAATGTGATAGTGAAGTTTAATCCACTGGATTCTATAAAAACTAATGTTGTAATAGTAGTAGTTTGTGTAGCATATTTCTTATTATCTATATTGAAACTATGTTCACTATTTGAGAAAACTGGAGATTATGAGATAAAAACTGAAAATGGTAAGGTAACTATATCAGCTAACTCAGTAATTAGCTTTATTAAAGAGTTACTATCTAAAGATAGAGAGATAAATAATATAAAAGTTATCACTGGAAAAAAAGGTAGAAAATTTACTATTAAGATAAAACTTGATATGTTAACTGATGGAAATATAGCTGACAAAACTAATTCTATACAAGAAATGATAAAACAAAGATTATCTGAAAAAATGGGATTAGAAGTTGAAAAAGTAGAGGTACAAATCTCTAAAATCTCATTGAAGTCAGATAATATCAGTGGAACAACTGCTGAAGAGTAGAGGTGGTACAGTGCTAGGAGAATTATTAGAAAGATTATTAGTAGCTCTTATAAATAATTGGAAAAAATATCTAGGATGTTTTTTAGGATTTGTATTAGGAGTTTTATTAGTAGAATATGGAATGTTAAAAACACTGTTTATTATTGCATTAAGTATTATAGGATATAAATTAGGGGATATTACAATTACCAAAAAGATCAAAAAATTTATATTGGAAAAGATGAAAGAAGATTAAAAAATTTAAAAGATAGAAAGGAAAAATATGAGTAGAAGAGTAGCTAGAGAGGAACTATTTAAATTAGTATTTGAAGGAGAAATAAAAGAGGAAAGTACTAAAGAGATATTTGACAGTTATCTAACTAGAGATGAAGCACTGAAAAATGAAAATGAGATTGCTTTCATAAAAAAATATATGGAGGGAATCACTGAAAATAACAGTGAAATTTTAAAAACTATTTCAGATAATATTACAGGTTGGAGTTTTGAAAGAATTGGAAATGTAGAGAAAGCTCTTTTAAAATGCTCAGTATATGAGATTTTATTTGAAGATACTCCACGTGAAATAGTTATCAATGAGGTAGTAGAGCTTGCAAAAGTTTATGGTGATGAAAAAACATCTGAATTTATAAATGGAGTTCTAGCTAAAATAGTAAATAGATAATAATTTAAAAGAGTATTAAAAATATACTACATCTTAATTTTTAATTATAAAAAATAGGATGTAGTTTTTTTTATGTTTTATTAAAAATGAAATATATTTTTTAAAAAAATGAAAAATAATTAAAAAAATTTCAAAAAGTTATTGACAAAAATAAAAGATTGTACTAGAATTCATTAGTAAGAAATGAGAGAAATAAAAAGATAACTTCAGATTTTAGATAGATTTTTTAAACCTTTTGAGTAGGTGGAAATAGATAGCAAATAAATTAATTAATATAAAAAATAAAATAATATAGAAAGAAGAGTAGTATTTAAATTTAGCTATTTATATAACTAAGAAGTACCACTTTACTTGGAGGAGGAAAACATGAAAAATTTAAAATTGATTCACAAGGTATTTATAGGTTTGGTATCAGGGATAATAGTTGGAGCATTCTTGTATCCAATGAAGGAAAATCCAATTGTAAGTAAATATATTGTAAGTGGGTTGTTTGAATTTTTGGGACAAGGATTTTTAAGACTTGTAAAGATGATTATAGTTCCATTGGTTTTTGCATCACTTGTAACAGGAACAGCAGCAATGAATGATGTAAAAAAATTGGGAAGAATTGGAATAAAAACTTTAGCATTCTTTATGGGAACAACTGCAATAGGAATAATAGCTGCAATAGTAGGGGCTAATATTTTAAAACCAGGAGCAGGAATAGTTCTTGAAAATGTTCAACAAACACAATTTGTAGCTAAAGAAGCAGATTCATTTGTAAAAGTTTTATTAAATATAATTCCTACAAATCCAATTGAAGCTTTGGTAAAAGGTGAGATGTTACAAGTTATCTTCTTTGCAGTTATGACAGGTTTTGTTATCACTATTCTTGGAGAAAAGGCAAAGAGATTACAAGGGATATTTGAAGAGGTTAATAGCTTAATGTTAAAAATGGTAAGTTTAATAATGGAGCTTGCACCATTTGGAATCTTTGGATTGATAGGTAAAACATTTATCACACTTGGTTGGGCAGCAATGAAACCTCTAGCATCATTTATCATAGTTACATATATTTTACTTCTATTCCATGGACTTGTTGTATATCAAATATTGCTTCGTGTATATGCAAAAGAGAGTCCAGTAGCATTTTTAAAGAAAATACTTGCTCCAATGACATTAGCATTTTCAACTTCAAGTAGTGCAGCATGTATTCCACTATCTTTAAAAACTTTAAAAGAGGAGTTCAATGTTGAAGAGAAAATATCATCATTTACAATTCCTTTAGGAGCTACAATCAATATGGACGGAACTGCAATAATGCAAGGGGTTGCAACTGTATTTATAGCTCAACTATACAATATTCACTTAACAACAAATGACTATTTCATGGTTGTATTAACAGCAGTTCTTGCATCTATTGGAACAGCAGGTGTACCAGGGGTTGGAACAATAATGTTATCAATGGTATTATCTCAAGTAGGACTTCCACTAGAAGGAATTGGAATGATATTAGCAGTGGATAGAATAGTTGATATGGGAAGAACAACAGTAAATATTACTGGAGACCTTGTTTGTTCAGTTATCATAGATAGAATTGAAAAGAGAGCAGAAAATGCAGAAGAAAAAGTTCAAGGAAAGGTAGCTGCAAAAATTTAGAATAAAAAGATTGATAACTTTATAAAAATATGATATAAATAAGTTGAGTAAAAAACTCAAGATTAAGTTTATAGATTGGAGATAAAATGGAAAAGTTATCAAATATAGAGATAGAGAAAATAATAAAAGAACTAAAAGAGAATGGGAAATATAAAGAGTATCAAGATATGATTCATGATGATTATGAGGAACATCAAGTGGTATATAAACTTGATACAGATGAGATTATAGCTTTAGCTTATAAGAATAATACAATTCCATTTAAGATGCAAGAGTATTATGATTGGCATGAGATGAATCTTTTAGTTGAAGAGGAATTAGATTAAAAAGTAGGGAGCTATTGAAAAAATCAATAGCTCCCTTTTTCTAATAAATTATAGTTTCTCAAACTAAGCTCAGTTATCTAGCACATCGCTAGGTTTTGGTAAAGTGCCTTTGTTATTTGCGAGTATTAACTAAGCTAAGTTATCAAAACTTATATTTTAAATATCAGCTAAATTCCATGTCAAAGA
>UQQO01000046.1 GCA_900543175.1 uncultured Fusobacterium sp. | reverse complement strand
AGGATGATGTTTTAATGGAACTAGCAGATCTTATTGCTGTTTCTCCAGATGTTCATAATGAAGAAAATGTTATTTATAAAGCATTAATTGAAAGAGAAAAACTAGGTAGTACAGGAATTGGAAAGGGAGTAGCAATTCCACATGCTAAAACTGATGCTGCTGATAGATTGACAATAGCTTTCGGAATAAGTAAAGATAAGATAGATTTTAAATCATTGGACAATGAAAGTGTAAACATATTTTTTGTTTTTGCTTCTCCAATGAAAGATAGTCAAGTGTATTTAAAAGTATTAGCTAGAATATCAAGGCTTATAAGAGAAGAGGAGTTTAGAAATGAGCTATTAGCTTGTAAAACACCAGCTGAGGTAATAGAGTGTATAAATAAAAAAGAAACTGTATAGGTGAGGAAGATGAAGTGTCCATTTTGTAATTCAGAAGATACAAAAGTAATTGACAGTAGATCGTTTATGGACGGGTATTCAATCAAAAGACGTCGTGAATGTATTAAATGCGAAAAAAGATTTACAACTTTTGAAAAGGTAGAGGAAACTCCCCTTTATGTTGTAAAAAAAGACAAAAGAAGAGACAAATTTGATAGAAATAAATTGATGAGAGGACTTGTCGCTGCTACAGTTAAGAGAAATATAAGTAGAGAAAGTTTAGAAACATTTGTTCTAGAAATTGAAAAAAATATTCAAAACTCTTTAAAAGCTGAGATCACAACAAAGGAACTTGGAGAGATGGTAATGGAAAAATTGAAAAAAATTGACCAAGTTGCCTATGTAAGATTTGCTTCAGTATATAAGGAGTTTAAGGATATAAAATCTTTTATTGAGATAGTAGAAGATATAAATAAAGATAATAATAAAGATAATAATAAAGAAAAAAAGGATGATTAAATGAGAATATTATTTATGGGAACTCCAGATTTTGCAGTTCCATGTTTTGATATTTTAAATAAAGAATATGATATAATAGGAGCTTTCACTAAAGTTGATAAGCCTAATATGAGAGGGAAGAAGATAAAATATACTCCTGTAAAAGAGTATGCTTTAGCTAATAATATCCCTGTATATCAACCAAATAGCTTAAAAACTGAGGAAACATATAATCTTATAAAAGATTTAAATCCAGATTTAATAGTCGTTGTTGCCTATGGAAAAATAATTCCAAAAGAGATAATAGAACTACCTAAATTAGGGATTATAAACGTTCACTCTTCACTTTTACCAAAATATAGAGGGGCAGCTCCAATAAATGCTGCTTTGATACATGGAGAGGAGAAAACAGGAGTAAGTATAATGTATATAGCTGAGGAGTTAGATGCTGGAGATGTTATTCTTACTGGTGAAACAGAGATTACTGATGAGGATACATTCTTAACTCTTCATGATAGATTGATGGAGATAGGAGCTGAAAAATTACTAGAAGCAGTTAAATTAATAGAGAAAGGTGAAGCTCCAAGAACAGTTCAAAATCACTCTGAAGCTACATTTGTAAAACCTTTTAGAAAAGAGGATTGTAAAATTAATTGGAATTTAACAGAGAGAGAGATTTTTAATATGGTAAGGGGAATGAATCCATTTCCAAGTGCTTATACTATGTTAGATGATAAGATATTCAAAATCTATGGAGTAAAAGAAAACTTCAAAAAGTATGAAGATGGAGAAGTTGGAGAGATTGTAGATACAATTAAAGGAAAAGGTGTAGTTGTAAAAACTGGTAATGGAAGTGTTATTCTTACAGAGGTTAAACCAGAAAATAAAAAGCTTTTAAGTGGAGCTGATATTTTAAATGGTAATATTTTGAAAAAGGGAGATAAGTTTAATTAAATGATACTAGATGGGAAAAAGACTTCTTCTCAGATAAAAGAGGAGATAAAAGAAGAGCTTAAAAAAATAAAAGAAAAGATAGGGAAAGTTCCAGGACTAGCAATAGTTTTAGTAGGGGAAAATCCTGCTTCTAAAATATATGTAAATTCTAAAATTAAAGGTTGTGCAGAGTTAGGATTTGAAAGTTTTGCACATTATCTTCCTGAAAATGTAACTGAAGAAGATCTTTTAAATGTTATAAGAGATCTAAATGCTGATGAAAAAGTAGATGGTATTTTAGTACAACTTCCTCTTCCTAAACATATAGATGAGAAAAAAGTAGTTGAAACAATAGCTTTCTCAAAAGATGTAGATGGATTTAAACCAGAAAATATGGGGTTACTTTTCTTAGGAGATAAAAACTCTATAAAACCTTGTACTCCTTCTGGAATAGTTGAACTATTTAAAAGATATGAATTAGAAGTAGAAGGAAAAGATGTTGTAATAATAGGAAGAAGTAATATTGTAGGGAAACCTATGGCAGGATTTTTCATAAATGAGGGAGCAACAGTAACTATATGTAATAGTAAAACAAAAAATCTAGCTGAAAAATTAAAAGGGGCAGATATTATTGTAGCAGCTATGGGAGTAGCAAAATTTGTAAAAGCTGACATGGTAAAAGATGGGGCTGTTATCATTGATGTAGGAATAAATAGAACAGAAGAAGGACTTTTTGGAGATGTAGATTTTGAAAATGTAGCTCCAAAATGTAGCTGGATAACTCCTGTTCCTGGAGGGGTAGGACCAATGACTGTAGCTATGCTTTTTAAGAATACACTATCTGCATTTAAGAGAAATAAGAAACTTGTATAAATATTTGTGGAGGGATAGAAGCAATGAAAATTACTAATAAAAAGAAAATTGGTACAGAAAAAAAAGAAGCTGAAAAATATGATTTAGAAGAGATAAAAATAGATCCAGCAGGGAAGAGAGAGTTTTACATAGTAGACAAGAGAATACTGCCTAACTCTATTCAAAGTGTAATCAAAGTTAATGATCTTGTTCAACATAGCAAAATGTCAAAATATGAAGCTATAAAAAAAGTAGGAATAAGTAGAAGTACTTACTACAAATATAAAGATTATATCAAACCATTTTTTGAAAGTGGAAAAGATAAGGTATTCAGTATTCATATGTCACTTATAGATAAACCAGGAATACTTGCTAAGATATTAGAAATCATTGCAACTGAAGATATGAATATACTAACTATAGTTCAAAATATAGCTATAGATGGAGTAGCAAAATCAACAATCTCTATCCAAACAACAGAAAATATGTTAAGAAAAATAGAGGGAATGCTTGAGAGAATAACTGAAGTTGATGGAGTAAAAGAGTTAAGAATTATAGGAAGTAACTAAAAAATTGGAGGAAAAGATGAAAATAGATTTAAAAATGATAAAGGACTTAGCAGAAAGTATTGAAAAGTATAATTTAAATGAAGTGGTAGTTGAAAGTGAAGGGGCAAAGGTAACTTTAAAAAAAGAGAATAAAGTAGTTCAACCAGAACAAGTTATAGTGGCTAAAACTCCAGCAGTTACAGCAGCTGTTGACTTTGTTCAAGAGGAGGTAGCTCCAAAACAAGAGGAAGTTAAGGAAGAGGTAGAGGGAGAAGTTATTACATCACCAATGGTAGGAACTTTCTATAAATCTTCAGCTCCAGGAAACCCACCATTTGTAGCTGAGGGACAAAGTGTATCTTCAGGAGAAACTCTATGTATTATAGAAGCAATGAAGTTAATGAATGAAGTAAAAGCTCATAAAAACTGTACTATAGTAAAAATATTAGTGGAAGATGGAGAACTTGTTAAAAAAGGAGACAAGTTATTTGTAATAAAATAAAACCAGATTTTCTGGTTTTAATTTTATTTTAAATGAAAAAAGCCAGTTTTGTAGTATAATATAATGTTATTATTTTGCTAAAATACAAGAGGAACAATTATTGTATTTTAAAAGAATATGTGATAATATTATAAAGGTGGAGGTTATTATGAAGAAAGTAAGAGATGTAATCAATAGAGATGTACAAACAATAACAAGAGAAACATTAGTTGGAGAGATAGTTTCAATAATGAAAGAGAAAAGATTGGGAAAATTACCAGTTTTAGATGGAGATAAAATTGTTGGAGTTGTAACTAGAGATGACATTTTAGTAAAACAGGGAAAATCTCCAGTGCCACCAGTAATAGCTTTTTGGGAAATAATGATAGCTTTACCGAATAGTAAAGGGTTTAAAGAGAAAATGAAAAAATTTATATCATTTAAAGCTGAAGATATAATGGAAAAAGATTTCTACACTGCAGATATAGATGCTGACTTAGAAGGAGTAGTAAGTGAGATGTTAGATAAGGGATATAATTATGCTTTAGTTTTAGAAAATGAAAAATTAGTTGGAATAGTCACTAAGAGTGACTTAATAAATAAATGTTATTAAAAATAAGGAAGGTGTATGAGTAGAAGTGGACACGTATCAAAATATTGTGTTGCTTGTGGGTTTAATTTTATTGTCAGGTTTTTTCTCAGCTTCTGAGACTGCTTTAACTTCTTTTAGAAGTATTCATTTAGAGAAGTTAGAGGATGGGAAGCATGAAAAACAGGTTAGTCTTTTAAAAAAATGGTTGAAAAATCCAAATGAGATGCTTACTGGATTATTATTGGGAAATAACATAGTAAACATTTGGGCTTCTTCAATAGCAACAGTTGTAACTGTAAATTTAATGGGAAATTCAAGTAAATCTGTAGCTATCGCCACTATTATTATGACTATAATAATACTAATTTTTGGAGAGATCACTCCAAAGATTATAGCTAAAAATCAATCTTTGAAGATAGCTGGAGTGGTAATAGTAATAATTTATTGGTTCAGTTTTATAGCTAAACCTATTATTAAGATACTTATTGGAATTTCTAAATTTATAGGAAGAATGTTAGGTATTGATTTAACAGATGAGACATTGATGATAACAGAAGAGGATATAATCTCTTTTGTAAATGTTGGTGAAGCTGAAGGTGTAATAGAAGAGGATGAAAAAGAGATGATTCATTCTATAGTTGGGTTTGGAGAAACTACAGCTAAAGAGGTAATGACACCTAGAACATCAATGCTTGCATTTGAAGGAAGCAAGACTATTGATGATGTTTGGTATGAGTTAATAGATAATGGTTTTTCAAGAATTCCAGTATATGAAGATACTATTGATAATATAATAGGGGTATTATACATCAAAGATATTATGAATAGCTTAAAAGATGGGAATACTAATGTACCTATTAAAAATTTTATAAGACCTGGATATTTCGTACCAGAAACAAAATCTATAATAGAAATTTTAAAAGAGTTTAGAACATTAAAAGTTCATATCGCCCTTGTACTTGATGAATATGGTGGAATAGTTGGACTTCTAACTATTGAAGACTTAATAGAAGAGATAGTTGGAGAGATTAGAGATGAGTTTGATACAGAAGAGGAAGAGTTTATAACTCAAATAGATGAAAATAGCTATGAAGTAGATGCTATGATAGATATAGAAACTTTAGATAAAGAGTTAGATATAAAACTTCCAGATTCAGATGATTATGAAAGTTTAGGTGGGCTTATTGTTACTGAGCTAGGTAGAGTAGCTAGTGTAGGAGATGAGCTTACAATAGATGGAGTAAAATTAAGAGTCTTAGAAGTAAATAAAATGAGGGTTTCTAAAGTATACATTGAGAAGGAGCAAAAACTAGATGATTAAACATTTAAAAAAATATTTTTATGCAGGTCTTTTTTCACTGCTACCTTTAGTATTGACAGCTTATATTTTTAACTGGATAATGGGACTTGTATTAATAGTTTTAAATGACTCTTTTGTAACTATAATTATAAAGAATATAATTTTAGATCTTGTGGGAGAAGAGGATTATATCTTTTATTTTCAAATTTTAACTTATATATTATCTTTAATTACTATGATAATATTTATATGTATTGTAGGTTTTACTTTAAAATTAGTGTTTTTTGCTAAAATTGCAAAAAGAGCAAAACAATTTTTAAGTAAGATACCTTTTATAAATCAAATCTATTCAACAATTAGTCAAATAATAGATATTTTAAAATCTGATAGATCAACTACTTATCAGAAGGTAGTAGCTATTGAATATCCAAGAAAGGGTATATTTAGTATAGGATTTATGACTGCTGATAAAAATGAAGCAGTAGAAGAAGTTTCTGGAATAGAGAGGATGTATAATATTTTTATTCCAACATCTCCAAATCCTACTTCAGGAATGTTTATAGTAGCTAATGCTAAAGAGGTACATATATTAGATATCAAAATAGATGATGCAGTTAAATTAATTATTTCAGGTGGAGTAATAACTCCAGAAAAATATGAGATAAAAGAAGATGAAAATGAATTAGTTGAAAATAACGAAAAATAGGGGTAGGAGTAATGATAAAAGTCTTACTAATATTAAGTTTAATATTTTGTGTAGGTTGTTCCAACTCTAATTCAAAAGAGGAAAAGTATAGTTTTATTAGAGGGATAAATCTCTATCAAAAGGGAAAGAAAAAAGATGCTTTAAAAGAGTATAAAAAAGCTTATGAGATAAACTCAAAAAATATAGTAGTTATAAAAGAGATAGCTTTTTTATCTTATGAACTGGGAGATATAAATTCAGCTATTGAATTTTATGAAGAAGCGTATAGACTAGATTCTAGTGATAAAGATGTAATAAAAAATTTAGTAAATCTATATTATTCAAAGGGAGATCTTGAAAAAAGCAGAGAGTATTTAGAAGAGATCTCTGATATAAAAGATGATGATATTTTAAAATTAAAGAGAGTGTTGCTGTATAAAAATGAAGTTTAAAAGGTAATTGAGGAGAGAGAAAATGGATTTAAAAAATTATATAAAAGCAATAGAAAATTTTCCAAAAGAGGGAATAATCTTTAGAGATGTAACACCTTTAATGCAAAATGGAAAAGCTTACAAAGAAGCAATAAATAAATTTGTAGAATTTGCAAAAGAAAAAGAAGTAGATGTTATAGTTGGACCAGAAGCAAGAGGATTTCTTTTTGGGTGTCCAGTAGCAACAGAATTAGAAGTAGGATTTGTTCCAGTTAGAAAACCTGGAAAACTACCAAGAGAGGTAATAGAGTATTCATATGATTTAGAATATGGTTCAAATGTTTTAGCTATGCATAAAGATGCTATAAAGCCAGGACAAAGAGTATTGATAGTTGATGATCTTTTAGCAACAGGGGGAACTATTGAAGCTGTAATAAAATTAGTTGAAGCTTTAGGTGGAGTTGTTGCAGGGCTAGGATTTTTAATTGAACTTGAAGAATTAAAAGGAATAGAGAAATTAAAAGATTATCCTGTATTGACTTTAATGAAATACTAAAGGTTAAAGGCGACAGAGATGTCGCCTTTTGTTAAAAATTTAATAAGGAAAAGAGGAAATTTTATGAACTATTGGGAAGAAATTGTAAATCAGATAAATAAGAACAATTTAAAAGTAGATCTTGAAAAAATAAAGTTAGCTCTATGTTTTGCAGAAGAGTGTCATGAGGGACAATATAGAAAATCTGGAGAAGATTATATTATGCACCCAGTAGAAGTTACAAAAATCCTCATTGATATGAAAATGGATACAGATACCATAGTAGCTGGTATTTTACATGATATAGTAGAAGATACTATGATCACTTTAGCAGATATTAAATATAATTTTGGGGATACAGTAGCTACTCTTGTAGATGGAGTTACAAAATTAAAAAATCTGCCTAATGGAACAAAGAAGCAAGATGAAAATATTAGAAAGATGATTCTTGCTATGGCTCAAAACTTGAGAGTTATCATTATAAAACTAGCAGATAGACTTCATAATATGAGGACAATGAAGTATATGAAACCAGAGAAGCAGATCTCTATATCTCAAGAAACTTTGGACATATATGCACCTCTTGCTCATAGATTAGGAATAGCCAAAATAAAATGGGAACTTGAAGATCTATGTTTAAGATATTTAAAACCAGAAGAGTATACACATATTAAGAGTTTAATAGATAGTAAAAGAGCTGAAAGAAGTGAGTATATAGAAAGTTTTATAAAAACAATAGTAAAACTTCTTCATGATACTGGTATTAAAGGAAATGTTAAGGGAAGATTTAAGCATTTCTATAGTATATATAAAAAGATGTATGAAAAGGGAAAAGAGTTTGATGATATCTATGATTTAATGGGAATAAGAATAATTGTAGATACAGAGGCTGAATGTTACAACACTTTAGGAGTTATTCACAGCCACTTTAGACCAGTTCCAGGAAGATTTAAAGATTATATAGCAGTTCCTAAATCAAATAACTATCAATCAATTCATACTACAATTGTAGGACCTCAAGGTAAATTTATTGAAATTCAAATTAGAACTGAAGAGATGGATAAAGTTGCTGAAGAAGGGGTAGCAGCACACTGGAGCTATAAGGAAAAGACAAAGGTAACAAAGGGCGATCAGATTTATGGTTGGCTTAGAAATATACTTGAGCTTCAAAATGAGGCAGAAGATACACAAGACTTTATAAAAAGTGTAACTGAAGATATAATGAATGAAACAGTATTTGTTTTCTCTCCTAAAGGGGATATTTTAGAGTTACCACAGGGAGCAACACCTCTTGACTTTGCCTTTGCTATTCATACTCAAATAGGATGTAAATGTGTTGGAGCTAAGGTAAATGGAAAGATTGTTACTTTAGATTATAAACTTCAAAATGGAGATAGAGTTGAGATTATAACTGCTAAAAACTCTAAAGGACCAGCAAAAGATTGGTTAGATATAGTAGTTACTCATGGAGCTAAAAGTAAGATTAGAAAACTTTTAAAAGACTCTATAATGGAAGAAACAATAAAAATTGGACGTGAAAATCTTGAAAGAGAGTTAGGAAAATTGGGAATCTCTCTTAAAGAGATGGAAGATGATCCAATTATTAAGAAACATATGGAAAAGAATAATATCAATAATTTAGATGAGTTTTATTTCCATGTGGGAGAAAAGAGAAGTAAGATAGATGTTATTATTAAAAAGTTAAGAACAAGAATTGAAAAAGAGAGAGCTATTTCAAATATAAACATAGATGAACTTATGGAGAAGAAAAAAGAGAAGGAAAAAAGTTCAGCTGGCAAAAATGATTATGGAATAGTTATAGATGGAGTAAATAATACTTTAATTAGATTTGCAAGATGTTGTACTCCACTTCCTGGAGATGAGATAACTGGTTATGTTACAAAATTAACAGGAATAACAGTTCACAGAAAAGATTGTAAAAATGTTCAAAGTATGATAGCTCACGATCCTACAAGAGAGATAGCTGTTGCTTGGGATAAGAGTCTAATAGCTAAGAAACTTAATAAATATAAGTTTACTTTTAATGTTCTTGTTTATGATAGACCAAATATTTTATTGGATCTAATGAATGTAATAGCAAATCATAAGATAAATTTAGTCTCTGTTAACTCAAATGAGATAACAAAAAACGGAGATAAATATATAAATTTAAAACTTACTATTGAGATAAGTGATAAGAGTGAGTATAAATATCTATTGAATAACCTATTAAAATTAAAAAGTGTAATTTCAGTAGATAGATAAAATAAAAAGATAGGAGAATATATGACAAAAAAATTACCTGTAACATATGAGCTAGAAGTTAAACAGGGAAAAGCTAGAGCAGGAAGAATAACAACTCCACATGGAGTAATTGAAACACCTGTATTTATGCCTGTAGGAACACAAGCTACTGTAAAAACAATGACACCAGAGGAGTTAGAAACTATAGGTTCTGAAATAATCTTAGGAAATACATACCATCTTTATTTAAGACCTAGTGATGAGTTGATAGCAAAATTTGGTGGACTTCATAAATTTATGAATTGGAACAAACCTATTTTAACAGATAGTGGAGGTTTCCAAGTATTTAGTTTAGGAGCTTTAAGAAAGATAACAGAAGAGGGAGTAAAATTTAGTTCTCATATAGATGGATCTAAACACTTCCTTTCACCAGAAAAATCTATCAGTATTCAAAATAATCTAGGATCTGATATAGTGATGCTATTTGATGAATGCCCACCAGGACTTTCTACAAGAGAGTATATGATACCATCAATAGAGAGAACAACAAGATGGGCTAAAAGATGTATAGAAGCTCATAGGAGACCTGATGAGCAAGGATTATTTGCTATAGTTCAAGGTGGGATTTATGAAGATCTGAGAGATAAGAGCTTAAATGAGCTTATGACTATGGATGAAAGTTTTTCTGGGTATGCAATAGGAGGACTAGCAGTTGGAGAACCTCGTGAAGATATGTATAGAATATTACACCATATTGTAGAGAAATGCCCAGAGGATAAGCCTAGATATCTTATGGGAGTAGGAGAACCATTGGATATGTTAGAAGCTGTTGAAGCTGGAATAGATATGATGGACTGTGTACAACCTAGTAGAATAGGTAGACATGGAACAGTGTTTACAAAATATGGTAGATTGGTTATAAAGAATGCTGCTTATGCTGAAGATGATAGACCTCTTGATGAAGGTTGTGATTGCTATGTATGTAGAAATTATACAAGAGGATATATAAGACATCTATTTAAAGCAGAAGAGATTTTAGGACAAAGATTAGCTACATATCACAATCTTTATTTCCTATTAAAACTTATGAAAAATGCTAGAAAAGCAATTATTGATGGAAACTTTAAAGAGTATAAAGATGAGTTTATAAAAAATTATCAAATGGGAAAAAAATCAGAATGGTTACAACCTAAAAAAATAGGAGAATAACATGAAATTAACTGCACTTAAATTTTTAGGTGCAGTTTTTTTATAAAATGTTTACCTTTTTTTTAATTTATTATATAATATTTCTTAAAAATAAATTTTAATAATAGGGGGAATTATTATGAATAAGATAGAAAGAAGAAAACTTATAGAAGTAGCTTTAGGAAAAAGAGAGGCTACATTGAAAATTGAAAATGCTAATTTAGTAAATGTTTTTTCAGGAGAGATTTACTTAGCTAATATATATATTTATAATGAGTATGTAGCAGATGTTGTAGAGTGTGAAAGAGATACGATGAAACCTGCTGAAAAAATTATTGATATAAAAGGAAAATATCTTGCACCAGGATTTATTGATTCACATCTTCATATAGAGAGTAGCCATCTTACTCCATATCACTTTGCTGAGGCAGTTATACCAAAGGGAACTACAACTATAATAGCTGACCCACATGAGATAGGGAATGCTTTGGGAGAAAAGGGAGTAGATTATATGTTAGAAGCTTCAGAAGATCTACCAATGAATCAATACTTTTTAATTCCATCTTGTGTACCATCAGTTGTTGGTTTAGAAACAACAGGGGCAGAGTTTGATGCTGATATAATTGATAAGATGTTGGACAAAGATAGAGTTCTTGGGCTTGGAGAGGTAATGGATTTTGTAGGAGTTATCAATTCAGATAAGAGAATGGAAGATATAATTGATGTAGCTTATCAAAAGAATAAGTTTCTTCAAGGACATGCTCCAGAGGTTGTAGGTTCAGATCTATCAGCATATCTATGTGGAGGACCTGTATCTTGTCACGAAGTAAGAGATGGGGTTCATGCTAAAGAGAAGATAAGAAAAGGGATGATAGTAGATGCTAGAGAGAGTTCATTATCAAAGAATATAACATCTATTGTTGAAAATATCAAAGGGTTTAAATCACCAAGAAACTTTACTCTTTGTACAGATGATAGAGAACCAAAGGATATTTTAGAAAAGGGACATCTAAATGATTGTGTGAGAATAGCTGTAAAAGCTGGACTTGATCCAATAGAAGCTATTAGAGCAGTGACACTTAATGCAGCTCAAGCTTACCATTTAGAAAAAATTGGTGGAATAGCACCAGGATATTTTGCTGATATGGTAATTTTTGATAATCTTCAAGATTATAATGTTGAAAAGGTATTTTATAAGGGAAGATTAGTAGCTGAAAATGATGAGATGATAGTTTCTATTCCCAAACCTGTTCTTGAATTAGAAAACTATAATAGTGTAACAATTAAAGATTTTACTGAGGAAGATTTTAAAATAAAAGCTCCTATTGAAAATGGAACTATGGAGATTGTAGGAATGGAGTATCTAAGCAGAAGTAGATCTGTAACAAGAAAAAAATTGTTTACAGTTCCAGTAAAGAATGGATATATTGAGCTTGAAGGAACAGAACTTAATTTTGTTGCAATTTTAAATAGATATCCAGATAATGATAATATTGCTCTTGCTGTTGTAGAGAACTTCTATTTAGATAAAGGGGCAGTGGGAACAACTTACTCACATGATTCACATAATATGACTATTATATTTAATAATGCTAAAGATGCAGTAGCTGTTTCAAAAAGAATAGCAGAGATTGGTGGTGGAGTTGTAGTAGTAGAGGATAGTAAAGTTGTAGATGAAGTTCTATTCCCAATAGCTGGAATGCTTTCTAAAAAATCTGCTAAAGAGTTAAGCAAGGATATTTTCAGAATGAATAATCTTCTTAAACAATATGGTATTGAAACTGCTAGTCCTATTACAAGACCTAGTACTCTTGCTCTAATAGTTATACCAGAGGTAAAGATGAGTGATATAGGGCTTATAGATGTAATAAATCAAAAGGTTATTAAACAATTTTAATAGTTAAATTAAAAAGGGCTAATAAATTTCAAATGGAATTTATATAGCCCTATTCTTATAGTTATTAAACAAAAACTTTTTGAAGTAGTATCATATAGAAAACTGTTCCCCCAAGAATACTCATAAGAGTTTGCCTCTTCCAAACGTGAAGAACAACCACCATAATAACAGCTAAAAATTCAGGAGTTCCATAGGGAGCAACTGTAAATTTAATATCTTTTAAACAGAATATTATTAAAATTCCTATAACAGCAGGGGGAAGAACTTTCCCTAGATACATCATAAAATTTTCAATAGTTTTATTTCTCTTGCTTAAAATAATAAAAGGAAAGGCTCTTAAAAAATATGAAGTCACTCCAACTGCTAATATTATACTTAAAGAATACCAAAAATTAATCTTCATACTATTTTACCCCCTTATTTTTATTTTTTTCCATATCTTTTTCCAATTTAGTTTTTAAAAGAATTAAAACTATTATTATCATAAAAATAGAAGGAATAAGCATATTTTTAGGTCCGAAAATTAAAAGAGATACAATTCCTATTACTATTCCTAAGATATTAGGTATTTTAGTTGAAAAAGTAAGAAATTGATCAACAAAAATAACAATAAATAAAGCAGTCATAGCAAACTCCATTCCTTGACTATTAAACTTTATTAATGATCCTAGAAGAGCACCTAGAACACAACCTATCACCCAGTAACTGTGACATAAAATTCCAATTGCAAGGAAAAATTGCTTTCTATTTACTCCTAAGGGAGTTTTAGCTGAACACATAACAGCATAAACTTCATCAGTAAGAATATGAATCATATATGGTCTTACTTTTTTCATTTTTTTAAAGAAATCTATAAAAGAGATTCCATATAGAGAGTATCTCGCATTTACTATTAAGGTAGTTACTATGGTTTCAATTATTCCAGCTCCCCCTGTTAAAAGATTAAGAAGAACAAATTGCATAGAACCTGAAAATAGAAACAGACTTATAAATAAAGCCCAGATAAAATTATAACCTGCTTTTTCACACAATAAACCAAAAGCCATTCCAACAGATATATACCCAAAGAGAATAGGTATAGTTTCTTTAAATGCTCCTTTGAATGCTCTTGTTAGATTTCCTTTTTTCATAATGTATCTCCCCTTGTTTTAAATTATAAAAAAATCTTTTTTAAATACTCTGCCACTCCATCTTCACTATTTGGTTTTGCTATTTTATTATTCGGTAAAAGCTCTTTTAATCTAGGATTGCAATTTCCCATTAAAATTCCTTCACCTACACTTTTTAGCATTTCATAGTCATTTAAACCATCACCAAAGGCGATAATCTCCTCTTTTTTTAACCCTAATTGAGGCATTAGTACATTTGTAATAGCATGTCCCTTAGAAACATCTTTATTCATAACCTCTAAACAAATAGGTAGAGAAAGGGTAACATTTGTTCTATCACCAAATTTTTCTATTAATTCTTTTTCTAATTTACTTATCTTTTTTTCATCGTTATGAATATAGAAGAATTTTATTATCTTTTTTCCATGCAGTTTAGAAAAATCTGTAACTGTATATGTAAATCCAGATTCTTTGTGGTAATCATGAGCCTCTTCTAGAGGGATCTCTAGAAACCAATTATCCTCTAAATATACATCTTTATGAATTTCAGGGTCAATTTCAGTATTGAAAATCTCATTACTTAACTCTTGAGGAATATCATCTCTAAAAATTATATTGTTGTTTTCATCATGAATTCTAGCTCCATTAGAACTTATCAGATAAGAGTCTAACCCAAGCATATCCTTAAATCTTAAAGCATCAGCATGGTGTCTCCCAGTAGCTATAAAAAATTTAACCCCTTGATCTGTAATTTTTTTAATAGTATCAATTGTATTTTTAGATATTGTGTGTTCTGTATTTAAAAGAGTTCCATCTAAATCACAAACAATAGCTTTAAACTTCATATTCTCCTCCTGTAATTATTTTTTAGCACTTTATTTATAAGTATACCATTTATATAAATAAAAATAAACATATTATTGTAAAACATTTTTCTCTTCCATGCTTAATAGAAAATAAAAAATCTGATCTTTTCTTATTAATTGGTGAAAATGAAAAGTCCCAAAATATTATTATTGATGAAAAGTCGTTGTATCAAAATATTTTAATCACAGGTACTATTGGCACTGGAAAAACTAGTAGCGCAATGT
>UQQO01000045.1 GCA_900543175.1 uncultured Fusobacterium sp. | reverse complement strand
CAGCAGTAAGTAGAAACTCTATTTGCTGTTTTTTTATTCCATCTAAATATATAAAAAATTTGGAGGGAAAATGTATAAAAAAATTGGAATTTTAGCTTTAATTATTAGCTCAAGTTTATTTGCAGAAGAAACAACAAAAGAAAAGGATTATGGAGTAAGACTTAATGAATCAACTATTACAACAGAAAGATATGAGGAAACTCCTGTAATTGAAACAGCAAAAAATATCACTGTTATCACTGGTGAAGAAATCGAAAAGAAAGGTTATAGAAATGTTGAAGATGCTTTAAAAATGGTTCCTGGACTATTTTTAACTGATGGATCTTTTTCTATGAGAGGACAAGTACCAAAGTTAGCTGATAAATCTTTAGTTGTCCTTGTTGATGGAATTCCTCAAAATGGAATGGATAATAGACAATATGATCTTGACTTTATTCCTATTGAACAAGTTGAAAAAATAGAGGTTGTTCCTGCTGGTGGAGCTATTATGTATGGAGGAAATGCAACTGCTGGAGTTATCAATATTATTACAAAAGATAATGAAAATAAAAAATATTGGGGTAATGTTGGATTTGAAGGTGGTTCATATGATTATAGAAAATATAAATTAAATTATGGTATGAATATCACTGATAGATTAGATGCTGAAGTTAACTACTCTACTAGTGATAAAAATGGGTATAGAGAGGGAGAAAAGAAAGATCTTGATTTTATCCAAGTTGGAGCTAACTATAAATTAGATGATGGTAAATTAGGATTTAAATATAGCCATAATAAAAAAGTTGCAAATGATAGAATTACTGGTTTAAATAAAAAGGAATATGATGAGGATAGAAAACAAAATAAAAATGCTGGAAGATTGGGAACAGATGAACAAGATAAGTATATATTAACTTTTGATAAAAAATTAACTGATAATTTAGAGTTTTCATCAGTAGTTGAGTATAGAGAAAGAGATTATAAATATAACTATAATGGAAAAAATGATAATCCAAAATATAGAAAAAGAACTAAAGACACTGACTCTTTTTATACAAATGCACAATTAAAATATAATTATCTTGATAATAGCTATTTAATTTTAGGTGGAGATTATTCTAAAGCTAAAGTTAAAGAAGATACTTGGGCAACGCCTAAAAAAGGAGAGAAAAAAGTATACTATCAATCTCATTCTGATATAGATTTTGAGGCTATTGGTGGATATATACTAAATAAATACTCTTATAATAACTTTATATTTACTCAAGGAATTAGAATTGAAAAAAATGAATTTGATGAAGATAAAACAACATTTAATTCTAGTGGTGAAATAAATTCTAAAAAAACTGGAAGAACTAAAGACTCTCCTACAAATACAAACTATGAATTAACAGCTAACTATCTATTTGATGAAGATTCTTCAGTTTTCTTTAGTTATAATAGAGTAAAAAGAAATCCTAGTTTAACAGAGTTCTCAAGTTGGTGGGAAGAAAAATCTCCTAAAAAAGAAGCACAAACAGTTGACACTTTTGAATTAGGAACAAAAACTTTAATAGAAAATATCTATTTAGCAGGTAGTGTTTTCTATATAGCTGGTGATAAAGAGATTATGTATGATCCTGACTCAGAAAGTGGAGCTATGGGTGGAAATAGTTTCTATAATCTAAATGGTAAAACTGAAAGAATAGGTCTAGAACTAGCAAGTGAACAATATTTTGATAAATTAACTTTAAGAGAGAATTTCACTTATATGCATAATGAAATTACTGATGGTCCATATAAGGGAAATGAAATTCCTGGTGTTAGTAAAATAATGTATGGTTTAGGAGCTACTTATGAGATAACTCCTCAACTTATATTTAATTTAGAAACTCTTTATCATGGAAAAGCTTATGCTTCTAATGATTTTTATAATAAAAAATCTAAAGTTGATAGCTATATAGTAACTAATATTTCTACTAGATATAATTTCAATAATGGTCTTTCTGTATTTGGAGGAATTAATAACTTATTTAATGAACAATACTGCGATTATGTAAACTATGATTCAAAAGATGATGTTATAAAATATGCTGCTTCTCCAGAAAGAAACTATTATATTGGAATGGAATATAAATTCTAAACCATTTTAAACTAAAATAAGGAAGCAATCGCTTCCTTATTTTAATATCTCTAACATTTTAAACAGCCCATCAAAAAATATTCTAAAACCAATTGACATTATAAAAATCTGCATAACTTTCGATAAAATATATAATACTAACTTTCCAAATATTCTCTCCAAATAATTCCCTATCATAAAAACTAAAAATATTATGATAAAAGCTACAAATATAGATAAACTATTTGACATAAGCCCATATTCTGAACGTCCTATCAAAGCTGTTGTCAAACTTCCAGGACCAACCATCATAGGAAACGCCATTGGAATTACTGCTTGTTTTATCTGCTCCTCTGGTGGAAGTTTATTTACTTGCTGTCCTTTTCTTGCAGAGGAAAAAATCAAATTTTTAATAGCCATCAAAATTAGAATTAATCCCCCTGCCATTCTCAATTCATTCATATTAATCTTGTAGAAATTTGTCATCAAAAATTCCCCAATAAGACTAAAAATCCAAGTAATAAAGAAACCTGTTATAGCTATAGCCTTAAAAAGTTTTTTTCTAATATCCTTTTCCATACCATCAGTCATGCCAATAAAAAGTGGTACATTTCCAAAAGGATTCAAAACAGCAATAAGCATCAAAGCATTTACAAAAATTACATGTATATCCATCTATCTATTTTTCTCTAGCTCCTCTATTATATCTAAATTAGTTTTTTCTATTTTTGGTTTTTTAATATTCTCTTTTTCTTCTTTTCTTTCAACTTTTTTATTTATCTTTTCTAAAATATCAAGATTTGTAATCTCTTTATCCATTCTCTTTCCCTCTTATTTAATAATATTAAGTTTTAAAAGTTTCTCTTCATTAGCTTCAATAAACTCATCATTTACTACATATAAAACTGTTTTTTGTACTGCTGGTAATCCCTTTCCTAGATGTACAAACTCAACTTTTCTCTCTACATTTTTAAAGTGTTCCCCTTGTTCAATAGCTCTTGCTAATCCTTCAATGTCAAATCCTTCTTGATAATTTTTTTTCATCTTTATTCCTCCCTTACATTCTCTAAACTGCTATATTAAAGTTAAAAATTCCCAATTAACTTCTTTTAGGGAGCCATCATAAACCTTTTGATTCTTTAGTAGCCACAGTTTTTTTGAACTTATAACTACCTCGAACCTTCTTAAAATAAACATTTAAACCCCTTCCAACTAAGATAATTTTATACAATAAAAAATCCCAAAACTTACGACAAAGTAAATTTTGGGATAAAATATTTTATATCAAAAAATTAATTTTTAAAATACTTATCTAAAATTCACACTCGTCCTCGCAAGTTGATATTTTATATCAAAGGCAGGTCTCCTGACTTAGAATCACTTTACTCACACACCTTCCCAAATCTCTTCAGTGGCATTGTGTTTTCATCATCATCATTACAGTGGCGGGACCGTGCAGGGCTCTAACCTGCTTCCCTTTTAATTCAGTGTTTTTAGTACTGAAACCATTTGACATTTTTATTCATTTCATCAATAAAATTATATAATTTTATTATAATAAAGTCAACTATTCTAGCTGTTTTTAACTTTCAAATAATTAATATTTAATATTCATTATTTAACTGCTTTTTTAATTCTATCTAAGGCTTCTTTTAAAATTGATCTTGGACAAGCAAAGTTCAATCTTATATAGTTTTCTCCTATCTTTCCAAACCAATTTCCATAATCTATTGCTACTTTTGCTCTCTCTTCAAATATATCTTCCAATGTATCCCCATCTTTTAAGAACTCTGAAAAATCTAGCCAAGCTAAATAAGTTCCCTCTGGTTTAACATATTTTATCTCTGGGATATTCTCTTTTAAATACTCTTCTATATATTTTCTATTTCCATCTAAATATTCGATTAACTCATCTAGCCACTCTCCAGATTTTGTATAAGCTGCTGTAACTGCTGCTATTCCAAAAATATTTGGAGCTTCTAATCTAATCTTCATCATAGTTTCTTTATATTTTGCTCTCAATTCTGAATTAGCTATAAAGATAAAAGATGTATGTAATCCAGCTAAGTTAAAAGTTTTACTTGGAGCAGAGCATACAATACAAATATTTTTTAGTTCCTCTCTCAAAGTTAAGAAAGAACAATGAGTATACTCTTTAAATATCAAATCAGAGTGAATCTCATCTGCAATAATTAAAACATCATGTTTTAAACAGATCTCTCCCATTTTTTCTAACTCTTCTCTTTTCCAAACTCTTCCCACTGGGTTGTGAGGGTTACAAAGTATAAATATTTTTATTTTATTTTCAACTATCTTTCTTTCAAAGTCTTCATAGTCAACTGTATAATATCCATTATCATCTATCAATTGACTTTCTACTATCTTTCTACCATTATTTTCTGTTGAAACTCTAAATGGATTGTATACTGGAGTTTGAATTAAAATTGAATCTCCCTCTTTAGTGAAAGTTTGTATCATATAATTTAAAGCTGGAACTACTCCATTGGCAAAAATTATCCAATCTTTCTCTATTCTACAATTTTTTCTTTTAGCATTCCAATCTATAATTGAGTTATAATACTCATCTTCTGGCACACTATAACCTAAGATTCCATGCTCTATTATATTGTTCATACTTCTTAAAATTGGTGGAGCTACTCTGAAGTCCATATCGGCTACCCAAAGTGGTAAAAGATCTTTCTTTCCATGATAAGTATCTTTATATAGTTCTGGATTCCATTTTCTTGAATTAGTCTTGCTTCTATCTATAATTTCATCAAAGTTATATTTCATTTTTACCTCCGATAACTATTTTTTCTTAATTATAACTTATTTTTTTAGAGATAACAAATTATTTTCTCTCTTTTCCTCTTCTCCTTCTATTTAAAATAAAAAATTTATAGTATAATATTATTGACTAATTTAAGAGAGGTGATATTTTTATGGAGAAAATAGAAAAATTAGCTGAAATAATCAACTCAAGTAATTATATAGTTGCCTTTACTGGTGCAGGTGCTTCTACTGATTCTGGACTAAAAGATTTTAGAAGTAAAGATGGACTATATAGCAGAACTTTTATGGGATATGAACCTGAAGAGATATTAAGCCATGACTTTTTCTTTGCTCATGGAGATATTTTTGACAAATATCTTGATGAAAAACTTAATATAAATGGAATTCAACCTAATGCTGGACATAAGGCTCTTGCTAAATTAGAAGAGATGGGAAAGGTAAAATCAGTAATTACTCAAAATATTGATGATCTTCACCAAATGGCAGGAAGTAAAAATGTTCTTGAACTTCATGGAACTCTAAAAAAATGGTACTGCTTAAAATGTGAAAAAAAAGATGTTAAAAGATTTAAGTGTAGTTGTGGTGGCACTGTTCGTCCTCAAGTTACCCTTTATGGTGAGATGCTAGATGAAGATGTAACAAGAGAAGCTATAAATGAGATAGCAAATGCAGATACTCTTATTATTATAGGTACAAGCTTAACTGTATATCCTGCTGCTTACTACATAACATATTTTAAAGGTAAAAACCTTGTTATTATTAACAATGATGCAACTCAATATGATAGCAAAGCTTCTTTAGTTATCAATGATAATTTTGCTTCTACTATGAAAAAAGTTTTACCATTAATAAAATAACTTATCTAGCTATTTTATTCTATACATAAAAAAGGTTTTATTATATAATTTTAATATTAATAATTGAGGTGATTTTTATGAAAAAAATTTTTATATTTTTAACAGCTGTTGTTTTTTTAGCTGGTTGTACTTCAACTCCTAAAAGATCAAATATACCAACTCCAGTAGCTTCTATACAAGCTGTTTCTGAGGGAGAATATGTTTTAACTAATATCTTTCCAGAAGCGAATTTAACTCTTGGATTTGATAATGAGGGAAGAATTTTTGGTTTCTCTGGTATCAATAGATATTTTGGAAAGGCTGATATAAATAATGGAGCTATTGTAGTTGAGCCTTTAGCTACTACGAAAATGGCTGGTCCACAAGATAGAATGATTATAGAAGATCAATATCTTACTATTTTAAAAAGTGCAAAAACTATTGAGATAAAAAATGACTCTCTTATCCTTACTAATGAAAGAGGAGAAACTTTAATTTTCAATAAAAAATAATACTAGGAGATTAAAATGGAAAGATTAAAACAACAAACACAATTTTTAATTGAGATAGATAAGGTAAAAGGAATTTTAAGACAATCTATCGTTTTAGGAGACTTAAATAGAAGAGAAAATGATGCTGAACACAGTTGGCATATGGCTCTTTGTGCAATGACTCTTAAAGAGTATTTTACACTTGGAGAAGTTGACATGGAAAAAGTTTTCAAACTTATTCTTATTCACGATATAGTTGAGATCTATGCTGGAGATGTACCTGCTTTCTCTAACTATGATAAAGAAGCTAAATGGAATGCTGAACTTGAAAGTGCAGAGAAAATTTTTGGAATGCTTCCTGAAGAGCAAGGAAAAGATTTTATGAAACTTTGGCTTGAGTTTGAAAATATGGAGACTAGAGAAGCAAGATTTGCCAATACTTTTGATAGATTCCAAGGGTTTATACAAAATTTAACATCTGATGGACACACTTGGAAAAAATTTAATGCTACAAAAGAGATGGTTTTAAAGAGACTTGCTCCTGTTATTGAGTATACTCCACAAGTTTTCAATGAGTTTGTTATGCCTGAAATTCAAAAATATATTGATAGAGGGATAATAAAACTTTCTAAATAATTTTTCAAAAAGAGTTTTTGCAAGTAACCTTGCTTAAACTCTTTTTTTACTAAATAAACTATCAAATTATCTTGTTGATCATTTAAGAAAAATATATTCTCCCTAACATCAAGTTGACGTAATTCGGAAGTGAATATTAGAAGCCCTCAGCGAAATGCAGTTAAGAAAATGCAACGTGTTTGAGCGGAGCTTGCGGAGCGAGTTTTGCATTTTCAACGGAATAAGCCATAGGGATTCTTTATTCACTGACATGGAGTCAAATTGATGTTAAAAAAAGAAATTTAGATAACTTAACTTGACTAATAATCGCTAATGCAAAGGTACTTTGTCAAAACTTAGTGATGTACTAGATAACTGAACTTAAAAAGAAAATTAAGGATCACAGAAACTCCGTTTCTGTGTCTCAAAAGTAGTAGTCGTTTGCACTCCTCTACTTTTGGAAATTATAATTTACTTTAAAATCTCAAACCACTTTTTATATTCATCTCTATGAATACTATTCTTCATAAAAATAAAATTAAACTCTCTTTTTGCTTTAAAACTTTTCAACCCTATTTTTACTAGCTCCTTATTTTCTAACTCTTTTTTCACTGCTCTTTCATAGATAAAAGTTATCCCTCTATCCTCTTTAACCAACTCTTTTATAGCTTTTATATTAGCTAATTCATATTTTTTATCGAAGTTTTTAAGAGAAAGATTATTATCATAAAGTATCTTCTCAAAAATATCTCTACTTCCAGACCCCTCTTCTCTTATAATTATTCTTTCATTTAGTAGATCTTCAAAACCAATATTCTTTTTAGCCAGATTATTTTTAGGAGAGCATACTCCTATAAAACTCTCTTTAGAATATATTATTGACTCATACTCTGTTTTCTCAAAAAATCCCTCTACCAAAGCAAACTCAATATTTCCATTTTGTAACTCTTTTAAAAGTTCTTTAGTATCCTTTATTATCACCTTTACATTTATATTAGGATAAAGCTTTCCCAGTTTTAAAAGCATATCTGGAATTATATATTCTCCAATAGTCAGAGTAGCTCCAAAATGAAGATTTTTCTCTGCTGAATCTATCTCTAAAACATCCTCTTTTATCTTAATTTCATCTGAATTCATAGTTAAAAAGTACTTAAATAGATAGTTTCCTTGCTCTGTTAAAGTTAAAACTCTATTGGAATAATTAAATAGTTTACAGTTATAAAATTCTTCAAGATACTTTATATGCTGAGTTACTGCTGGTTGAGTAATAAAAAGATTCTCTGCTGTCTTTGTGTAGTTCAATGTTTTACATAATTCTAAAAATGTATATACTCTAAAATCAAGCATTTTTCCCCCTTTTAATTATAATAATTTTTTATAAATATATAATAATATATAATTTTATTTTATATCTATTTTATGCTAAAATCAACCTGTAAAGTAAAGAAAGCAAATAATATATAAAAAATTTTAAGGAGGAACAAAAATGAACTTTAAATTTAATGATGAACAAGTAAAATTTATTCAAATGGTAAAAGAGGTTTCTAAAAAATATGTTGCACCAATAGCAATGGAAACTGATAGAGATGCTGCTTTCCCTAAAGAAGCTATTGAAAATCTTGCTAAAAACAATTTAATGGGAATCCCATTTGATAAAAAATTTGGTGGAGCTGGACTTGATAACCTTTCATACATTGCAGCAGTAGAGGAAATTTCTAAAGATTGTGCATCTACTGGAGTTATTCTTTCTGCTCATACTTCTCTTTGTACAGCTCCAATATTTGAATATGGAAATGATACTCAAAGAGAAAAATATCTTATTCCTTTAGCTAAAGGAGAGAAATTAGGTGCATTTGGTTGGACAGAGAGTGAAGCTGGAGTAAAAGTTACTGCTGATAAACAAGGTGACAACTATGTTATCAATGGTAAAAAAGTATTTATAACAAACTCTCATGAGGCATCTATCTTCTTAGTATTTGCTAAAGCTGAAAAAGGAGTTTCTGCATTTATTGTTGAAAAGGGAACTAAAGGATTTACAGTTGGAGAAGCTGAAGAAAAAATGGGAGTTAGAGGTTCTTCAACTTCTGAATTAATATTTGAAAATTGTGTAATTCCACAAGAAAACCTACTTGGAGCAGAGGGAGAAGGTTTAAAAATAGCTATGGCTACTTTAAATGGTGGAAGAATTGGAGTTGCTGCTCAAGCTGTTGGAATTGCTCAAGGAGCTTTAGACTTTGCTATTGAATATACAAAAAATAGAGTTCAAGGTGGAAAAAAATTAACTGAATTCCAAAATACTCAATTTGTAATTGCTGGATTACAAACTAAAATTGATGCTGCAAGACTTATGACTTATAGAGCAGCAAATATGAAAGACTTAAAAGAAGATTATGGATATATGGCATCTATGGCTAAACTTTTTGCTTCTGAAGTTGCTATGGAAGTTACAACTAAAGCTGTTCAACTATTGGGAGGAAATGGATACTCTAAAAAATTCCCAGTTGAAAGAATGATGAGAGATGCTAAGGTAACTGAAATATATGAGGGAACTTCAGAAATTCAAAAGATTGTTATCTCTAATTGGTTAAAATTAAATTAATAAAAGGAGTTTCAAATGAAAGAGGCGATAAATAAACTTCGTGAAATGCCTGTGGCACTAACTGGACTTGCTTTAGGTATAGCTGGTGTATCAGGAGCTTTAAGTAACTTTTTAGGGCAATTCCCTGTGATTGTTGGAGATTTGATATCATTATTCTTAGTTACTGTTATATTTATAAAAAATATTTTTCATTTTAATATTTTAAAAGAGGAATTGAGTCATCCAACTCTTGGAAGCTTTATTCCTACCCTAGATATGACAGTTATGATTCTTGGTGGTTTTATAAGCAGCTATTCTCTTATTATTGGAAGAGCAATTTGGTTTTTAGCTATATTAGCTCATGTTATATTCTGTTCAATATTCTTCTACCATAGAATTAAAGATTTTCAAATGCATCATATTGTTCCTAGTTGGTTTGTTCCACCTGTGGGAATTGTAGTTGCTTGTGTAGCTGGGGCAAATATGGGAGTTTCATCATTTACACACTTAATATTTTATATAGGATTTGCTTTATACTTAATAATGTTACCATTTATGTTATATAGAGTTATGTTTGTTCAACCTATTGATGAAAGTAGACTTCCAACATTTGCTATAATGGCAGCCCCACCTAGTTTATGCCTTGCTGGATATTTAACAGTATTTAATACTCCTTCAGAGATTATTATCGGTATACTTCTACCATTAGCAGTATTTATGACACTACTTGTTTATTTATCATTCTTTAGAATATTAAAGATCAGTTTTAATCCTTCATATGCTTCATTAACATTCCCTCTAGCTATTGGATCTACTGCTCTTTTAAAATATTCTAACCATCTATATAACATTGGTAACACTTATGCAGAATTTTGGAGATATACTGGTATAGCATCTTCAACACTAGCATTTGTTATAATCTCAACAATTTTTATTAAAATGTTGATTTATATAAAAAGATATATTATTTGTAAAGAAAATATCTAATACCCCCTCAAAGAAAAAGGATTGAAAACCTAGTTTGTACTAGATATCAATCCTTTTTTTCTTACCACCAATGATGATGTCTACCTATTCTATATCCACCATAACCAATACCACCTATAATTACAGTATTAAGAAGATTATCTCTATATCTTTCTCTCTTCTCCTTTTCAATAGCTAATTTTTTATCAAATTCAAATTTTTCTCTAGCTAGCTGTAACTCTATCTCCTCTTTTGATGGAGCATTTGCTTTTATCTCTTTTTCTCTATTAGCCATAACAAGATTTTTATATTGATTATAATTTTCTATCCTCTTTTGAGCAGAAGTTTTATCTTCACTTTTTGCAAAAATTGAGATACTTAATATTATAAATAGAACAAATATTTTCTTTTTCATCTCTATCACCTCATTTGTAATTTAAGTATACCATATAAAAATCTTCTCCTCAATAAAAAAACTGTACCAATATCCTAAAATAAGATATCAGCACAGTTAGATTCAAATTATTAGATTACTAATCCTCCACCAACTTCAAGAACTTGTCCTGTGATGTAAGATGCTTCATCACTAGCTAAGAATAGTATTGCATTTGCTACATCTTCAGCAGTTCCAAATCTTTTTAGAGGTGTTCTTTCCATCATTCCAGCAACTACACTTTCAGAAAGTACAGCTGTCATTGGACTTTCAATAAATCCAGGTGCTACACAGTTAGCTCTTATAGCTCCTCTTCTAGCAAGCTCTTTTGACCAAGTTTTAGTCATAGAAATTACTCCACCTTTTGTTGCTGAATAGTTTGTTTGAGCAAGGTTTCCATAGATTCCTACCACTGAAGAAAGAGTTACTATTGATCCTTTTTTATTTTTTGACATAACTGGAGCAACTGCTTGAGTCATGTTAAATACTCCTTTTAAGTTTACATCTATAACTGCATCCCATTGCTCTTCAGTCATTCTTTGTAATAGAGCATCTTTTGTAATTCCAGCATTGTTAATAAGAATATCTATTCTTCCATATTCTGCTACTATTTTAGCTATAAACTCTTTTATAGCTGGTCTATCTGTTACATTTAAAATTTCATGTCTTACATTTGGTTGAGTGTATTCAGCTTCACCCATGTCACAAGAGATTACCATCTCTGCTCCTTCAGCAGCAAATTTCTCAACAACGGCTCTTCCTATTCCTCTTGCACTTCCTGTAACTAATGCTATTTTTCCTTTTAATCTATCCACTTAGTTTCCTCCTTAATTTCCGTTTTCCATCATATTAAAAAACTCAAATATTTTTTAATACTTACATAAAGTATAATTTTTTTTTCATAAAAAGTCAATAAGAACATTAGTTATAATACACTTGCACATCTATTTATTTATTCTCTTCCCTGCAAAATATTAGAATAATCTCTTTTATAGATTACACTAAATATATTTGTTGTATAGATGTTAGATTTATTGTAAAATATAGTTAACGTTCTAGTTGATATGGAGGTTATACATGAAAATTCTTATATTACTTTTCTCTATTTTCATTATGGGATGTAGTAATGGCACTATAAAAAAGACATATTATAATAATGGAAAGATAGAATCTAAAATTCAATATAGAGATGGAAAAAAATCTGGTAAAATAATAAACTATTTTCCTAATGGTAAGCTAGCTGTTAAAGGGACATTTACTGACGATAAAAGAGATAAAAAATGGACTTTTTACAATGAAAAAACTGGAAAAATTGATAGTATAGAAAATTATGTATTGGGAGTTTTACAGGGAGAGCAATTTTACTATCACGAAAATGGAAAACTTAAAGTAAAAGGTTACTACGAAAATGGTATTAGAAGTGGTTTCTGGGAAAAATATGATGATAAAGGAAATTTAGAGGTACAAAATATCTTTCTTGATGGAGAAAATCTTATAAGTGTAGCTATCTATCAAAAAAACTCTGTACTTCTATGTAGAGGTAGTGTAGTTGATCAACTTCGTCAAGGTAAATGGGAGTATTTTGATAGTAAAGGTAGGTTGTTATATACTGTAAACTATGAGAATGGAATTAGAAATGGTGAGTGGGAAGCTTTTGAAAGAGATGGTTCTCTCTTAATGAGTGGTAAATATAGAGATGGAAAGATTATAGGAATTGATTTCGAATAGAAAATAAGGCTGTTGTAAATTGATGATTTTACTCATTAATTTCTTCAGCCTTTTTTATACAAAAATATTGACTTAGAGTTAACTCTAAGTGATATAGTAAAATTATTAGGAAATTAAATTCACAATACAAGGGGGCAATTATGAAAAATATTTTAATTTTATCATCAAGTCCAAGAAAAAATGGAAATTCAGATATTTTATGTGAACAATTTATAAAGGGAGCAAAGGAAAGTGGTCATAATACAGAGAAAATTTATATTTCTGATATGAAGATAAATTATTGTACTGGTTGTGGAGTTTGCAATACAACAGGTGAATGCGTTCAAAAAGATGGAATGGAAAAAATATATGAAAAAATGTTAAAAGCTGATGTTATTGTTTTTGCTACACCAGTACATTTTTATTCTATGTGTGGTCAGATGAAAGTTTTTATAGATAGATTAGTTCCAATATACACAAAACTTGTAAATAAAGAGGTATATATAATAGTTACTGCTTGGGATCCTGAAAAAGCAAACTTAACTTCAACGGTAGAAGCTATAAGAGGACTTACAAGAAACTGCATGGAAGGGACAATAGAAAAGGGAGTTATTTTAGGAAGTGGAAGTGCAGAAAAAGGAGAAGTAGAAAAAACACCAACTTATTTAGAGGCTTATGAAATGGGAAGAAAGGCATAGGAGAGAAAATGACTATATCTGAAGTTAGTAAAAAATATGATATTTCTACAGATACGTTAAGATATTATGAAAGAATAGGACTGATACCAAAAGTTGGAAAAAATAAAAGTGGAAATAGAGATTTTACAGAGGTAGATTGTAATTGGGTAGAATTTATTAAATGTATGAGAGGAGCAGGAATCTCTGTTGAAAGTTTGATTGATTATGTAAAATTATTCCAAGAGGGAGATAATACAATTAAAGCAAGAAAACAAATCTTAGTGGAAGAGTATGAAATTTTAAGTGAAAAAATAAAAAAAATGCAAGAAGTTCAAGAGAGATTGAAATTCAAAATAGTGACAAAAATATTTTAGAATACGAAGAAAGATTAAAAAAATAGTAATAAATATCTATTTTTTTATGTAACAGATACTTATAAGGTTTAAGGAGGAAACAATATGAAATTTGATTTTAATTATTACAACCCAACTAAAATTTATTTTGGAAAAGATTCTCTTAATAATTTAGAAAAAGAGTTAAAAAATTATGGAGAAACAGTACTTTTAGTCTATGGAAAAAATTCTATTAAGAAAAATGGACTTTATGATAAAGTTATAGAGATTTTAAAATCTGCTAATAAAAAAGTTGTTGAATTAGCTGGAATAAAATCTAATCCAACATATAAACAGATGATGGAAGGAGCAAAGCTTGTTAAAGAAAATAGTGTTAACTTGATTTTAGCAGTTGGTGGAGGTTCAGTTATAGATTGTTCTAAAGCTATTTCTGTATCAGCTTATTGTGATGAAGATCCATGGGAAAAATATTGGATTAACTTTAAAAAAGTAGATAATAAAATTGTACCTGTGGGAAGTATACTTACAATGGTTGGTACTGGTTCTGAAATGAATGGAGGTTCTGTTATTACTCATGAAGAAAAAATGTTAAAAAATGGAAGAGTATTCTCAGCTGAAGTTTATCCAAAATTTTCTATTTTAAATCCTGAATATACTTATACAGTTCCTAAAAATCAAATGGTTAGTGGAATATTTGATACTCTTTCACATCTTATGGAACAATATTTTTCAGGAGATGATAACAATACTACTGATTATGTAATTGAAGGAGTAATGGAATCTTTAATTGATAGTGCTAAAGTAGCTATTAAAAATCCAAAAGATTATGAAGCTAGAAGTAATATTATGTGGTGTGCAACACTTGGTTTAAATACAGTTACAGGGTTATCAAAAACACAAGATTGGGAAGTACATATGATAGAACATCAAGTTGGAGCTTATACTGATTGTCCTCATGGAATAGGGCTTGCTATTGTATCTGTTCCTTATTATAAATATATCTATAAATATGGCTTAGATAAATTTGTAAGATTTGCTGAAAAGATTTGGAAAGTTGATGGAAAAAATATGACTAAAGAGGAGATTGCTCTTGCAGGAATTGAAAAACTTTCTGACTTTATAAAAGAGATGGAAATTCCTACAACTTTAAGAGAAATAGGAGCTACAGAAGAAATGCTTCCACTTATTGCAAATTCTACTGTAATTATGGAAGGTGGATATAAAAAATTAACTGCTGATGAAATTTTAGAAATTTTAAAAAAATCATTGTAACTACTCAGCTATGTGATTACAAAAAATAAAAAATCAGCTAAAAATTAGGAGAATTTGCT
>UQQO01000044.1 GCA_900543175.1 uncultured Fusobacterium sp. | reverse complement strand
CTGAGGGATTCTAATATTCTCTAGTGAATTACGGCTTTAGTTGATATTAGGATAAAATTTTGATTTTTATATATTTTATATGTAATAGGTGAGTAGTTACATTTTTTTAATATTTTTTTATTATTTTAATTTGTTGTCTAATTTAAAGAACCATATTTGACTTTCTCTCTCTGCTTTGCTATTTTGTTCTATTCCAATTTTAACTTTTTTAGCCTCTTTTCCTTTATAGAAAAACTCTTTCTTATCTTTATCATAACTATAATCTTCTATACTTGAATCTTTATTCTCTAAATCCTCAATTTTTGTTTGAATTCCAAAGTCATTATCATTTACAACTACTATTGTTTTTCCATCTGGAAGAAGAGTAAGTCCCTCTGCCTTTTCTATATTCCAACCATATTTTCTCAAATCAATTAAAAGCTCTTTTTTCACTGGTTTTAAATCTTTTAATCTACCATATTCAAGATCTCCATTATTTTCTATCTCATCAGCACCATTTATATCTATCATATAGATTAAATTTTGCATCTCTCCATTTTGTTTTCCTTGCTCTATTATTAAAAATTTTCCATTTCCTATTGAGCAAATATCTCCTATTTTTGCATTTCCAAAATGCTTATAATTTTTATCTACTGGATAAGCATACATTGTTGTTACCTTTGTTTCAGGATTAAACCTAACTATTCTTGTGTACTCTGCACTTTTCTTTGTTTTTCCCTCTATGTCTAATGGACTTTGTACTGTTGCATATACATCTCCATTTTCATCTATTGTTAAACCTTCAAATCCTCTATTTGGAACTCTATATTTTAATATTTCTGGTAATCCCTCTTTAGGACCATATTTTTCAACTATTCTTCCATCTTTAGTTGCCTTTGCTATAAAAGGTCCATATTCATCACATAGCCAAAAGTTCCCATCTTTATCTACTGCTATTCCCTCTGTATCAAGTCCATCAAAATCATTGCTCAATCTGCTCATATCAAAATTCAGAGCCTTTTCTCCTGTTGAACCTACAATACCTTCTGGAATAACTCTTCCAGAGATTTTCTCATTTCTATAATTTTTTAAAGGAATACTCTCTACTATTTTAGCTCCATCTTTTTTTACTTTTATAACTCCTATACTTGGAGTAAAATCAGGAACTGGAAAAAATTTCCCTGGGTACTCTTTTCCATCTTCAATATATTTAGGAGTATCTGCATTAGGCCCTCTATCTGTTACAGCATAGAATTCAAGATTTCCATCTTTATCCTCACCTTTAAAAGTTAAAGCTGAACCATATCCTGGATTTATTCCTGTAAGAAACTCTCTCTCTTTTCCCTCATAATTTATCTTATAATTTCCAGCATCAACAATATATTGTTTTATTCCTACTACATCTGCATAAAGTATTGAACTTGCTATTAAACTTAAAAAAATAATTTTTTTCATAATCTTTCACCTCTTGTTTCTATAATATAAATTTAAGTTAAAATCTATATTTATTTAAGGTAAAAAAAATGTAAAGAATAAAAAAAGAGACTTGAAATTTCAAGTCTCTCTATATCAATTATAATAATTTTTCTGCTAAACGAACCTTAGTTAATGCTGCATTTAGATTTTTTTCAGTCATAAGGATATCTTTATCCTCTTTTAACTTCTCTAATTTTGCTTTAGCCTCTTCAGCTTCTTTTCTAGCTCTTTCCAAATCAATTAATTCAGATGCCATAGCTTCATCAGCTAAAATAGTTACATTATTATTAGAGATCTCTAAAAATCCTCCTGAAACAAAATAACTTTTTTCAGTTCCATTTAATCTTATCATCATCTCTCCAATAGCAAGTTCTGCTACAAATGGTGAATGATTAGGTAAAACTCCCATATCCCCTTCTGTAGTTCTTACTAATAGGAAATCAGCCTCTTGCTCAAGAACTTTTTCTTGATAAGTCACAACCTTTACATTAAAAGTGCCCATTATTATTCATCCCCTTTCATAAGGTCTCTTCCTTTTGCTACTGCCTCCTCGATAGTTCCTACATAAAGGAATGCTTGTTCAGGGATGTTGTCATGTTTTCCTTCAAGTATCTCTTTAAATCCTCTAATAGTATCTTTTACTGATACATATTTTCCTTCCATTCCTGTAAATTGCTCAGCAACTGAGAATGGTTGAGAGAAGAATCTTTGAATTTTTCTTGCTCTTGATACAGTTAATTTATCTTCGTCAGATAATTCGTCCATACCTAGAATTGCAATGATATCTTGAAGTTCTTTATATCTTTGTAGTACAGCTTGAACCTCTCTGGCAACTGCATAGTGCTCTTTTCCAACTACATCAGCTGATAGAGCTTTAGAAGTTGAATCTAGTGGGTCAACTGCTGGATAAATTCCTAGAGATGCTATATTTCTTGATAGAACTGTTGTAGCATCTAGGTGAGAGAATGTTGTTGCTGGTGCAGGGTCAGTAAGGTCATCGGCTGGTACGTATACAGCTTGTACTGATGTTATTGATCCTGATTTAGTAGATGTAATTCTCTCTTGAAGAGTACCCATTTCTGTAGCAAGGTTTGGTTGGTATCCAACTGCTGAAGGCATTCTTCCTAGTAGAGCTGATACTTCAGACCCTGCTTGAGTAAATCTGAATATATTATCTATGAATAGAAGAACGTCTTGTCCCTCTTTATCTCTAAAGTTTTCTGCAACAGTAAGTCCAGTAAGAGCAACTCTAAGTCTTGCTCCAGGTGGCTCGTTCATTTGTCCATAAACTAGAGAAGTTTTAGATAAAACTCCTGATTCAGTCATTTCATCATAAAGGTCTCTTCCTTCTCTTGTTCTTTCTCCTACTCCTGCAAATACTGAAAGTCCTCCATGTCCCTTAGCAATGTTATTGATAAGCTCCATGATAAGAACTGTTTTTCCAACTCCAGCTCCTCCGAACAGTCCAATTTTTCCCCCTTTGATATATGGAGCAAGAAGGTCAATTACCTTTATTCCTGTTTCAAATATCTCAGTTTCTGTTTCTTGTTCTTCAAAACTTGGTGCGTCTCTATGAATTGGAAGATATTCATCTGTTTCAATAGCTCCACCATCATCAACTGGTTGTCCTAAAACGTTTAATATTCTTCCTAATACTGCTTTCCCTACTGGAACTTTAATAGGTGCTCCAGTGTCGATTACTTCCATACCTCTTTGTAGACCATCAGTAGAGTCCATTGCTACTGCTCTGATTACATTATTTCCCAAATGCTGTTGAACTTCTAGTACAAGTTCTTTATCTTCTACCTTTACTTTTAAGGCATTATATATATTAGGCAGCTGGTCTTTAAATGCTACGTCTACAACGGCACTGATAATCTGTGTTATAGTTCCTTTGTTTTCCACGCTATTGCCTCCTTATTTTTAATTTAAAGCTGATGCTCCACCAACTATTTCAGTTATTTCTTGAGTAATAGCTGATTGTCTTTCTCTATTGTATTTCAGATTAAGCTCTGTCATCATCTCTTCTGCGTTATCTGTTGCATTCTTCATCGAATTTTTTCTAGCTGAATGTTCACTAGCAGTGTTGTTCAATAGAGCTTGATAAATCTCTACATTCAAATATTTAGGAAGTAATGCAGATAGTATTGTTTCTGCATCTGGTTCAAAAATATATGCTGTATTCTCTGTAGCTTCTACTCTTTCGATTGGGATAAGTTTTCTTACTTTAAGATCACTTCTCAAAGCAGAGATAAATTTATTATAGATCATATACACTTCATCAAATATTCCATTGTAGTAATATTCAACTATATTTTCACTTATCTCTTTTGCCTTTTCTCCCATTGTTTCAGGGATTAATTGAATATAGCTTGCTTTTAAGTCGTACTTTCTCTTAGTACAATACTCTCTTCCCTTTCTTCCTATAGCAATTACTGAAACTTGTTTTCCACTATTTTCTTTCATAATCTTTTCAAGTTCTTTCAATGTGCTATTGTTAAAACTTCCACATAGTCCTCTATCAGAAGTCATAACAATAACACCTATTTTCTTCACTTCATCTCTTCCATCAAAAAGTGGATGTTTTTCACTTTTTACCCCAGCAGCTATATTAGTTAGAATATTCTGAATACTCTCTGCATAAGGTCTTGATTTAGCTACAAGTGCTGAAAATCTCTTAAATTTTGTAGTAGAAACAATTTCCATAGCTTTAGTTATCTGGTGAGTAGACTGAACACTTTTTATTCTATTTCTTATCTCTTTAGCTCCAGCCATTTTCCCACCTCTCTCTAGTTAAAATTTTTCTTAAATGAATTGATCGCATCTCCAAGTTTTGCTTCTAATTCTTTACTTAAAGCTTTTTGTTCTTTAATTTCTTTTAAGATATCTGTTGTATTTCTTAATTCTGTAAGAAGTTCTGTTTCAAATCTTTTTACATCATCTACTGCTATTGAATCTAGGTATCCATTGATAACAGCAAAGAATGCAACTACTTGCTCTTCAACTGGATAAGGATTGTATTGAGGTTGTTTTAATACCTCCATAATTCTATGTCCTCTTTCTAGTTGAGCTTTTGTAGATTTATCTAGATCTGATCCAAATTGAGCAAATGTTAATAGCTCTGTATATTGTGCTAATTCAAGTTTTACTTTAGATGCAACTTGTTTCATAGCTTTTATTTGTGCAGATCCTCCAACCCTTGATACAGATATACCTGCGTTGATAGCTGGTCTGAATCCTGAGTTAAATAGTTGTGAATCTAGGAATATTTGTCCATCTGTAATAGAAATTACGTTTGTTGGAATATAAGCAGATACGTCTCCTGCTTGTGTTTCAATTATTGGAAGAGCTGTTATTGATCCTCCACCTAATTTATCAGATAATTTTGCTGCTCTTTCAAGTAATCTTGAATGTAGATAGAATACGTCTCCAGGGTAAGCTTCTCTTCCAGGTGGTCTCTTAAGTAATAGAGACATCTCTCTATAAGCTACTGCATGTTTTGAAAGGTCATCATATATTATAAGAACATGTTCACCTTTGTCCATGAAATATTCTCCCATAGATACTCCTGCATATGGAGCCATATATTGTAGTGGAGCTGCTTCAGATGCTGTAGCAGCAACTATAGTAGTATATTCCATTGCCCCTGCATCTTCTAATTTTTTATAGATTTGTGCAACAGTCGATCTTTTTTGTCCTATAGCTACATAGATACATTTTACTCCTGTTCCCTTTTGATTTAGGATAGCATCAATGGCAATAGCTGTTTTTCCTGTTTGTCTATCTCCGATTATAAGTTCTCTTTGTCCTCTACCGATAGGTACCATACCATCAATAGATTTTATTCCTGTTTGTAAAGGTTCAAAAACTGGTTTTCTAGAGATGATTCCTGATGCTTTTCTTTCAATCTCCATGTATTTCTCAGCTTTTATTTCCCCTTTTCCATCAATTGGTTCTCCTAGAGCATTTACTACTCTTCCAAGCATAGATTCCCCTGCTGGAACTGAAACTACTCTTCCAGTAGCTTTCACTTCATCTCCCTCTTTTATCAGAGAGAAATCTCCAAGTATAACTGCTCCTACGTTATCTTCCTCTAGGTTAAGTGCCATTCCCATTACTCCGTGAGGGAACTCAAGTAGCTCTCCTGACATTGCACTGCTAAGTCCATATATTCTAGCAATACCGTCTCCTACCTCTAGCACAGATCCTGAAGTTTTTATATCAAGGCTTTTTTTGTAATTTTCAATTTCATTCTTGATTATGCTGCTTACTTCTTCTGGCCTAATTTTCAACTGATTACACCTCCTGCTTTCCAGCCGTACTTATTTTCTTTTTAATGCGTTTAACTCTTTACGTATAGATCCATCTGTTACTTGGTCTCCAATCTTAATGATTCCTCCTCCAAGTATAGATCTATCTACTTTTATTGTAAGGTTAACATTTTTTCCAGTTTTCTTAGTTAACTTATCAATTAATTTTTGTTTTTGTTCTTCACTTGGTTCCACAGCAAAAGTTGCTTCTACATCAAGTATTTGATTTTTTTCATAGTAGATTTTTAAATATTCAGCTACTATGTTTCTTATATTCCCTATTCTTTTTTTATCAAGAATATAGAATATTGTATTTAAAGTCTCCTCATCAGCTTCTTTAAAAACTTCTGATATAACTTTTTTCTTCTCATCAATATCAATTAATGGATGAGTTATAAAAGTTTTAAACTCATTATCGTTTTTATAAAGCTCCATAAGAGTATTTAGATTTTCATATATACTTTTTATCTTATCAGCAGATTCAGCGATTTCATAGATAGCCTCAGCATATCTTCTTCCTACTTGGTTATCTATCATCTTTCTTCCCCTACCTCTTCAATAAATTCATCTATTAAGGTAGACTCGATTTTTGAATCCATTTTTTGTTGTATTAATTTTTCAGCTAATTTGATTGCTAAATCTTTAACTTCCTCTTCAAGATCTTTTCTTGCATCAGCTTTCATTTTCACAGCTTCAAGCTCTGCTGATTTAAGAATTTTTTCTCTTTGATCTTTAGCCTCATTTAATATAGCTTCTCTTCTCTCGTCAGCTTTATGTTCAGCTTTCTTTAAGATCTCATTAGCTTCAACTTTAGCTTTTCTTAAAATAGTTTCTGCTTCTTTCTGAAGTTCTGCTGCTATTTTTTTATTTTCTGTAGCTTCTTGTAAATCACTTGTTATCTTTGCTTTTCTGCTCTCTATCATTTTACCTAAAGGTTTTTTAAACCATTTATTAAACACAAAAACAAGTATAAAAAAGTTTATTATTTGCCAGAACATATTTATGTCAATCGATACTACTGGCATAAGTTGTGTCGCCAAATTTCCTACCTCCTTTCTAAATGATAATTAGTTCATTTCTCTTTTTCAAAGAAATTATCCTAACATTCCAATGAAAGGGTTTGCATAAAGTAGAATTAGAGCTATAACTAGAGAGTAAATCCCTGTTGATTCTGATACTGCTTGTCCTAGGATCATTGTTGAAATGATGTTTCCTTTTGCTTCTGGTTGTCTAGCTACTGCTTCTACTGCTTTACCTGCTGCATAACCTTCTCCAATCCCTGGTCCTAATCCTGCGATCATTGCACATCCTGCACCAACTGCTGACGCTGCTAATACTATTGTTTTTGCTAATAACATTTCATTCATTTTATAACCTCCTAAAAGTTCTTAATTTCTTTTTTAATTTTCTACATACTCACTGTCGCCTAAGGCTCCTTGAATATATACCATACTTAACATAATAAATACAAAACTTTGTACAAGTCCCATGAATAGGTCAAAGTACAGATGTAAAGGTGCTGGAATTCCCCATGGTACTGCCATATATAAAAGTCCCATGATAACTCCTCCAGCGAACATATTACCAAAAAGTCTGACAGATATGTTTACTGGTTTTGCTAATTCTCCGATTATATTTAGAGGTAGCATAACAGGTATAGGTTGTGCAAATCCTTTTAGGTAGCCTCCAATACCATTTGTTTTAATACTTGCCTTTAAGAAAGCAAATGTTGTCAATAGTGCTAGTCCAACTGTTGTATTTAGATCAGCTGTAGGTGCTCTAAAGGCAGGTGCAAAAGAAATTGCTCCTCCATCTACTGAATACCAAGGAATTGGGAAGAATGACACTATATTTGATAAAAATATAAATAGAAAAAGTGTTGATATATATGAAAAATACTTCTTTTTCCATGAACCAAGCATCTGTTCTACAATTCCATCAAGAAATTCATAAACACTTTCTAGCAGTATTTGAAGTTTCCCAGGTATAAGTTCTAACCTTTTAGTCCCACATTTAAAGAGAAGAAAGAATACTAGAATGATAAACCAAGTTGTTACAACAGTTATTGAAACTGGTAATCCATATTGACCATTAGCCATTTCCATTGCAAAAGGTATCTTATGAAGTGCTTCTGGCAAAGGAATGAAAAATACAATTCTAGGTCCTTCTACTAGAGGTGGGGCGACGAACTCTATTGCTCCTAATCTCATCTGTTTTTACCCTCCTTTCATTCTTTATCTAAGAAACTTATCTCTAAGTCTCCCTATATTTTCAGAAAGAGTCATTAAAAGTATTATCACTTTTACATTTAATAACCCTATTGCTGAACTTAATAACATTGGCAATCCAAAAAATTTTGCCATTGCTCCAAGATATACTCCATAAACTAAATATCTCTTTGCATATCCTATAAATCCTCTTTTACGAGAAACTGATTCTGACGCTGCTATAGATTTTATATCCATACATATCATATAAAACATGATGATAGACATTACAGACCCTGAAAACATACCTACATATACATACTCATTTTTAATTATAATTCCATAGATCAATATAATTGCAGCTGCTATTCCAGCTCTTTTAAATATGCTTTTTATCTGCTCCAACTTTATACCGCCTTATTTTTTCATTATTAACTTATATACATTATAAAATCCACTAGCTATTCCTAATAACAACAGAAAAATAAAAAGCATGGTACTTTTAAAAAAATATTTTTCTATTAATTTATAGATAAATATGCATACAAGTATATTTCCCATTATTACAAAGCCCAAATGTCCTAATAATGCAAGATATCTAATCAAATCTTTCGTTATCCATTTCATTAATGATTCACCATCAACATTATATAATTTTATAATTTTTATCGCTATTCGTCAACTTTTTATTTTTATGGACTTTTCTTCAATATATACAGGTCAATATTAAACCATTTTTTTTAATAAATACACATTACGACGCCCTGCTATTTCATTATTTTCAATGATCTTTATTAACTTTAACCCAGATTCTTCTATTGCCTTTTTCATTTCATCAGGAGTGAATATTTTTTTACCATAGCTTTCACATACCTTATCAAAACTTCCCTTAGAGTTTTTTATAAAATATGTTGCATCTATATAATCTATTCCTTCCTCTATTTCATGTTCCCAAATACAAGTCAGATCCTTTCTATCATCTACAAAAAGATCATTTGGAAACATCTCATTCATAAACTCTCTATCTACAATATCAAAGATATATACTCCATTATCTTTTAAAGATCTTTCAACACTTTTAAAGTGGCTAATTAACTCTTCAACTGATAATACATGGTTTACAGTATCAAAAAGTGAAACCATTATATCATATTGAAATCCAGTATTGAAATCAACCATATCTCCTAGATAAAGTCTTACATTTCTATGTCTCAATTTCTTATCAGCTACTTTTAGCATCCCTTCAGACAGATCCATTCCGTGACATTGATAATTTTTTGCCATTCTAGTTAAAAGTTCTCCTGTTCCACAACCAATGTCTAAAAGCATTTTTCCCTCTGGCTTTCCTTCAGCTATAAGAGACTCTACAATTTTTTCCCAAGCACCATAATCTGAGTATTCCATGAATTTATCATAAATTTTTGAAAAAACTTTATACATCTTTATTCTCCCTATTTATGCTAATTCTTTTTTTACAATTTCTGCTATCTCATTTACTACTTTTTCAACCATTGCCATATCTTTTCCCTCTACCATTACTCTTACTAGTGGCTCAGTTCCAGAAGTTCTAACAAGTACTCTTCCTAATCCTTCCATCTCTTTCTCTTTTATAGCAATGAAGTCAGTTATATTTTTATTTTGATTCCATATATTTTTCTTTTTATTGTCAACTACAACATTTACAAGTTTTTGAGGCCAATCTTTAATATCTTTTACCATCTCATCTAGATGTTTCTTCTCATCTCTTAAAGCTTCTACAAGTTTTAATGAAGTTAAAACTCCATCTCCTGTTGTTGCATAATCTAGAAGAATAATGTGTCCTGATTGCTCTCCACCAATTCCAACTTCTTCAGCTATCATTTTTTCAAGTACATATCTATCTCCAACACTTGCTCTTAATAGTTGAATCTCATTGTCTTTTAGATAGTTTTCAAGTCCCATATTGCTCATTACAGTAGTTACAACTTTATTTCCTTTTAACTCTCCTTTTTTCTTCATTAAAAGTGCTAAAGTTGCTATTATTTTATCTCCGTCTACTATATTTCCATTTCTATCTACAGCCATTAATCTGTCAGCATCTCCATCATAAGCTAATCCTAAATCAGCCTCATATCCAACAACAACTTTTGCTAAAATCTCAGGGTGTGTAGATCCACATTTTACATTGATATTTGTTCCATTAGGTGCGTCATTGATAACTACAACCTCTGCTCCTAGTGCTAAAAATACCTCTCTTGCTATTCTATAAGCTGATCCATTTGCAGCATCAACTATTATTTTCATTCCTGCAAAATCACCTTTTACAGAGTTTAATAGGTGATCTCTATATAGATAGTACTCATCTTCTGCATACTTAAATCTTCCAACTTTATCTCCAGCTATTGGATTTTTTGTAATCTCCTCAACAGAGTCCATTAGATTTTCAATCTCTTCTTCTACTTCATCTGGAAGTTTATACCCATTTCCACCAAATACTTTTAATCCATTATCTTTTGCTGGGTTATGAGAAGCTGAAATCATAATTCCTGCATCTGCTTCTTTAGCCTTTGTTATATATGCTACTGCTGGTGTAGAGATTACTCCTACAAAGTCTATATCTACTCCCATAGAGTTTAATCCTGCTGTTAAAGCTGATCTTAACATATAACCAGATCTTCTTGTGTCACTTCCCATTATTACTTTAACTTTTTCTCCATTCTTTTTATTTTTTAAGTAATAACCAAGTGCATATCCTAATCTCAATGCTATATCAACTGTTAATTCTCTATTTGCTTCTCCTCTGATTCCATCAGTTCCAAAATATCTTCTCATAATTTCTTTCCTCCTCGTAAATTTAATCTCTCTCCTATAATCCCAGTAATTATCCCAGCTACAACTCCAATAATTAAAAATCCCCACACAAACATCATTATTGATTTTGAATAGATAGTTATATTTCTAAAAAGTAAAAAATACACCACTATCAGTTGAATTAAATTATGTAGAAAAGCTGAAAGTGAGCTTATTGCTAAAAGAGAAAGATACTTCCTAAATCTATATAAAACTACCATAAATAAAGTAGTTACTCCCCCTGCTGATAAACTTATTATAAATCCTGGTGTAAAAAGTGTTCCTAACATAAGAGCTTGTATAAAAATTCTTAGCAATACAACCTCTATTGCCATTTTAGAATCAAACTTTTCAAGTGCTATTAAAACTGCTATATTAGAAAGCCCTATTTTCATCCATGGAAAAGGTTTGGGAATAAAGTTTTCAGCTAATGACAGATAAAGTGCCAATAATACTAAAGCAGTTAAATAAATCTCTCTTCTATTTTCCATCTTCATAGTTACACTCTTAAAGCTGCATCCATTCCAAGTCTATCTCTATACTTTTCTAAAATAGGTTTAATCTCTATATTAACAAATTCCTCTGTTTGTTCTGGAGCAAAACCTATAAAGTTTTTAGGTGCTAATATCTCTAATAATCTCTCTTTATCTAGATTAAATCCTTTATCATTTAAGATTCTCTCTATAAGATCATTTTCTTTTCCTTCAACTTTTACCATTCTTCCAGCTTCCATAGAGTGAACTCTTATTCTTTCATGAAGTTCTTGTCTATCTCCACCATTTTTTACACATTCCATAATTATATATTCAGTTGACATAAATGGTAGTTCTGCCATTATATGTTTCTCTATCATTTTTGGATATACTACTAAACCATCTAATACATTTTTCCAGATAATTAAAATTGCATCTACTGCTAAAAATGCTTGTGGTAGTGATAATCTCTTATTTGCTGAGTCATCAAGTGTTCTCTCAAACCATTGAGTTGAAGCTGTCATTGCTGTACTTTGTTGTAAAGCTATTACAAATTTAGCTAGTGATGATATTCTCTCACTTCTCATAGGATTTCTCTTATATGCCATTGCAGATGATCCAATTTGTTTCTTTTCAAATGGTTCTTCTATCTCTTTTAGATGTTGTAATAATCTTAAATCATTTGTAAATTTATGTGCAGATTGAGCTATATTAGCTAGTAAATTCATTGTTTCAGAATCTACTTTTCTATCATAAGTTTGTCCTGCTACTAAGAATCTCTTATCAAATCCCATTTTCTCTGTAATTTTCTCATCTAGCTCTTTTACTTTACTAAAATCATCATTGAAAAGTTCTTTAAAACTTGCTTGAGTTCCTGTTGTTCCCTTAACTCCTCTAAATCTTAAAGTTTTTTCTCTGAATTCTAACTCTTCTAAATCTAGTAATAGACTTTGTAACCAAAGTGTAGCTCTTTTTCCAACTGTTGTAAGTTGAGCTGCTTGGAAGTGAGTAAATCCCAATGTTGGCAGATCTTTATACTCCATAGCAAATTTTGACATCTCAGATATTACATTTACAAGTTTAGTTTTTATAATATCCAATCCATCTTTTATCTGAATAAGATCTGTATTATCTCCTACAAAGGCACTTGTTGCTCCTAGGTGAATAATAGGCATAGCTTTAGGAGCTTGAGTTCCAAAAGTGTGTACATGAGCCATTACATCATGTCTAAACTCAGCTTCTTTCTTAGCTGCAAGTTCATAATCTATGTTATATATATTTTCTTTCATCTCTTGAATTTGCTCATCAGTTATATTTAATCCTAACTCTTTTTCCGCTTCAGCTAATGCTACCCACAGTTTTCTCCAAGTTGAGAATTTCTTATTAGGTGAAAAATTTTCTAACATCTCTTTTGAAGAGTATCTTTCTGCTAAAGGGTTTGAATAAATATTTTTTTCCATCTTTTACCTTCCTTTATATAAAAATTTCTAAATATTAAAACTCTTTTATCATAATATGTGCAGCTTCATTTGTATCATGGTAATAATTTTTTCTTACTCCAATTTTTTCAAATCCATTTTTTCTATAAAACTTTATAGCTGGAATATTATTCTCTCTAACTTCTAACATTATTGGCATCTGAACAAAGTTAAAAATATAGTTTAATAATTTATCTCCATAACCTTTTTTTCTCTGCTCCTTGTCCACAGCTATTTTCATTATCTCCCATACATCTATACTATCTAATAGGATTACATATCCTACCATTTTTTCATCTTCATAAAGCTCAATAAACTTATATCTTTCTATCTCACTCATCTCTTCTAATTGCTTCAAAGAAAATGCAGTTACTCCAAAAATTTCATTTTCAAATTTAGCAATATCTTCAAGAGTTTTTTTATCTTTTAACTCTACTATCATCTTTCTCCTATTTTAAAAGTCCCATTTTTGTTATTGGCCAAAATCTAACAAAAGCTTTTCCTTTTATTCTATCTTCGCTTACAAATCCCCACATTCTTGAATCATAGCTTCCATTTGTATTATCTCCAAGAGCAAAGTAATAGTTCTTATCAGAGATAAGAGCCACATTTTCCCCTTGAAAAATTCTATCTACATACTTACTATCATGAATAAGATCCAACATCATTCCTGTTTTCTCTCCATTTACTCTAAATTCAAGATCTGGTAAAATTTCACTTACTGCTCCAGGATTATCTACTAAGTATTTTTGTACCTCTGCCACATCTATCATATTTTCTCTAAATAGTTTTCCATAATCTTTTCCAGGAATAATCTCTATTGTATCCCCTTTTTTAGGAATAATCCATTTTTCATTTCCTATCTCTCCAATATTTGAATACTCTCTACTATCTATTTTCTCTCCATTTACATAAAGATTGCCATTTTGAATATTCACAGTTTCTCCAGGAAGTCCCATAACTCTCTTTGTGTATAATACTTTATTTTGAATAGGCTCTTTAAAAACTATTATCTCTTCTCTTTTAGGCTCTCTAAACTTATATACTACCATGTTCCCAAATAATCTATCCTTTGGCATAATAGTAGGAATCATTGATCCTGTTGGTACAAGAAAGTTTCCTAAATAGAATTTTTGAATTAGTAAAACTAAAATTAAAGCTGTTCCTAAAGTTTCAACTATATTTATAGTTTTTCTTATTACTGTTCCTAAGACTTTTCCCTCTACATCTAATTTAGTTACTATCTTGTCTGCTAACTTTTCTCTATATGTTTTTATTATCTCAGTTAACTCTTTTTCTTTGACAAAAATATAGATAAAAATTAGTGTTAAGATTATATAAAAGATCCCATTAATTATTACTTTGCTCTTCTCCATTTCCAACCCTCTCCACCTTTTAATATTTTCAACACTATTATTTTAGCATAAAATAACAAAAAAAAATACCATATAATAATATCATACTTTTACCATAATAAGATGAATTTTAAATAATTTTATGAAAATCTACAAAAGAAAAAAGCCAAGGAATAAATCCTTGGCTCCCATTATTATTTTCTGATTTCTTTGATTCTTGCTTTTTTACCAGAAAGTCCTCTAAGGTAATAAAGTTTAGATCTTCTAACTCTTCCGATTTTTAATACTTCTATTTTGTCGATCATTGGAGAGTTTACAGGAATGATTCTTTCAATTCCAATTCCAGCAGTTACTTTTCTTACAGTGAAAGTTTTTGCAATTCCTCCACCATTTACTCTGATAACTACTCCTTCAAATAATTGAACTCTTTCTTTGTTTCCTTCTTTTACTTTGTAGTATACTGCGATAGTATCTCCAGCTTTGAATTCAGGAATGTCTGTTCTTAAGTAGCTTTGTTCTACTAATTGAATTAATTTTTCTTTCATCTATTTAATCCTCCTTAAGATATTCATTTAATAGCTTTATATTAAAGCGGAATATCCGTATTTAACTTCAGTATTTTAACATATTTATTAAAAGATGTCAATCTATATTTCCTTACACTATCAAATAAAATACTACTAAATAAAATTTTCCAAAAAATAAAAAAATGGCGCTTCCTAATGGACTCGAACCATTGACACTGCGGTTAACAGCCGC
>UQQO01000043.1 GCA_900543175.1 uncultured Fusobacterium sp. | reverse complement strand
AAAAATATTTTTCAAATAGTTTAAAAAAATATGAAGCAGAAGAGCATAAAGTATCAAATTTTTTAGATGAATATGTTCCTTTAACATGTAAAAATTGTAATAAAGATTTATTGGAAAAAGATATTCAAGGATTAAATATGATAGTTTTTTTAGGAGAATTTAAAGACAATGTTGAATATATAAAAGATATTTACTGGTCGTGCAAGGGAACTTGTGATGATATTATAAGAGAGACTGCTAGGCTAGAAGGAATCTATGACTTAGGATGGGAGGACATTAGTGATTTAATTATTCCAACGAGATTTATAGAATGGTTATGTGCTATTTTAAATTCCGTAAGAGATGGTAGTGTAGTTTATAGTGATGAGGCATTTGAAAAGTTAAAGTATTTTATCATAGCTATTTCACAATTAGTTTTGAAAGATACAACAGAAGAAAAAAAAGAAAGAATTAGATTTTTAAATAGTGTATTTCCATTTTAATAAAAAACTATTAACTAGATAAAATTTATAGAGAATTAGTGAATTCTAATTCTCTTTTTTTATTACTCAAAAATAGGAGGTGTGACAGATGACGTGAACAATTATGAATTAGCAAAAATAGATTACAGTAACGGGTTATCTACTAAAGAAATAGCTGAGAAATATAATGTCTCTGTTGCTACTGTAAGGAAATGGAAGTCACGTCACAGCTGGGATAGTGTGACAAAAAAACGTGACAAAAACGTGACAAGTAAAAAAGCTAAAGAAATGGCTAAAATACTGGTCGAAGAGGGTGCAACTATAAGAGAAGCATCAGCACAAAGTGGCGCAAGTATTGATGTAGTAAAAAAGATTAGTGCTAAAGAAAATCTACAGCAATCACAACTTGAATATCTTAAAGAGTTTAGAAATAAACAGAGGGAAAAGATAAGAGCAAATAAACTGAAAAGATTGATGTTAAATGAAGAAATATTAGAGGCAGTTGAATACGAGTTAAGTCACTGGCAGGAAAATGGAAGAGTTTCCAAAGCAGTTATTGAAAAACTTTTAATGTCTGAAGAACTAGAACAAAAGATATTGGAGCTAGATAGAATTGAAAGGTTAGAGAAATTAGAAATTGAAAGGCAAAAAATAACTAAAGATAACGAGAATAACATTCTTCCAGTTTTCATAATAGGAGAGGATAAGCTTGAAGATTAGTGGTGAAATTGTAGACTTGACTAAGATTGTAGGTAAGAGATATGCAACTTTTTGGAATTACAAAGGCAGATACAGAATAGTTAAAGGTGGAAGAGGTAGCAAGAAAAGCTATACAACTGCCTTATGGTTTATCTCAAATATGATGAAACTTAAAGATAGTAATTTGCTAGTAGTTAGAAAAGTCTTTGATACTCATAGAGGAAGTACATTTGCACAATTAAAAACTGCTATGAAAAGATTAAAAGTTTCACATCTTTGGAAGTGCACGACATCACCTATGGAGATGACTTATCTTCCAACAGGTCAGAAAATTATTTTTAGAGGACTTGATGACCCTTTAAAAATCACATCTGTAACAGTTGAAATTGGTTATTTATGCTGGGCGTGGTTTGAAGAAATGTATCAAGTCGAAAATGAAGATGACTTTAATAAAGTTGATATGTCAATTAGAGGAGCTATTCCTAAACACTTGTTTAAACAGATCACATGCACATTTAACCCTTGGTCTGAAACTCACTGGTTAAATGATAGATTTTTCAAGGGTGGAGCAGAGGATAGAAATTCTTTAATAACTAAAGGATTAGCAATTCATAAAAACACTAATGATGTGCTAGCAATGACTACTAATTTCAGAGCTAATGAGTTTTTAGATGAGGCTGACTTGAATGTTTTTAGGACTATGGAACTTGAAAACCCTAAGAGGTTTGAAGTTGAAGGTAATGGAAACTGGGGTATTTGTGAAGGAACTGTCTTTTATAGATGGGAGATTAGGGAATTTGATGTTAATGAGCTTATAAAAAGTGGAAGATTTGAAACTTGCTTAGGTCTTGACTTTGGATATACTAATGACCCTACTGCTTTTGTTGCTAGTCTTATAGATGCTGAAAATAAAGAAATTTATGTCTTTGATGAACATTATGAAAAAGGTATGTTTAATGAGGACATTGTCAAAGTGATTGAATATAAAGGATTTGCAAAATCTAAAATAACTGCTGATAGTGCAGAAGAAAAGTCAATCAAATGGATGAAAAGGAATGGACTTCCTAGAATAAGAAGTTCAGTAAAAGGTCCAGATAGCATCATCTATGGTATTCAGTACCTGCAAGGTTACAAGGTTTACATACTTCCAAAATGCAAAAATTTCATAGTTGAAATAAAAAATTACATTTGGGATACAGATAAAAAGACTGGAAAAGCTTTAAATAAGCCTATTGATGACTATAACCACTTACTAGATGCTTGGAGATACTCAGTAGAAGAGTTAGCTACTAAGAGAAAAATCAAGGCTGGACAATATAAAATGATTTAATTGATGAGGAGGTGAGAGAGATAGAAAAAAATAAATTAAGAAAAGAATTGATATTATCTACAGTAACAAAACTTTTTAGAGAATCAAGTTTAAATACTGATAATGAAATTGATACTGAGAATATTAATAAGATCTTAAAAGATATTGATATAAACTCAGCACTTCAAAAATTAAGTAGAGCAGTAGCTGGAAGAAAAGCTCTTATTGTATCTGTTACAGATGAAAATATAGAACTTGAAAAAGAAATTCAAGAAAGATTTAGAGGTATTAAGTTCAATAGAATAGTTAATCATCTGATCACTGCTAGATACTTTGGTTATAGCTGTTTTGAAATAGTCTATAATGAAGACTTTACTATTAGCACTCTTATTCCAATCCCTCATCAATATGTTTCTTATAACACTCAATCTAAAAAATGGGTATTAAAAGTCGGAACTAAAGAAATAGAACTCAATAGAGAAAAGTTTCTTTTATGTATTCACAAGTGGAATCCTGCACAAGTTACTGGAAAAAGCATATTTGAAAGCTGTTTAACTTCTTTTTTAGATAAAGATATGTATTCTAAACAACTGAGAGGACTAGCTCAAAAATATGGAGATGTTATTACTGTATATCCTTATGATGTTAATAGTTCTGAAGAAGAAAAGAAACAGATCAAAGAAAATGTTGATAATATGAATGGAAACAATAGTATTGGAGTTCCTGTTGAAGATGTAGGAGAGGCTGATATTAACAAAGTTGTAACATTCATTAAGTTGTCTGACCTTGACCCTAACATCTATACAGAGTTAGCAGATAGAGAAAAGGAGAAATTAATACAAAATATCCTTGGTTCTACTCTAACAATGGATAATGGCGGTGGAACTGGCTCTTATTCACTAGGAGAAGTTCATAAAGAGGGATTTGATGAAGTAGTTGAAGAGATATGTAGATTTGTTTGTGATAGCTTATTCCAACTAATTGAGATAGATGCTAAATTTCACGGATACAATGCTAAAGAGTTTGAGTTCTCACTTGAGAAAGTATTTACAGATACTGAGAAGATAGAGCAAGAGAAAAAGCAACAAGAATTGAATAGTCTTAAACTTGACAACATCAACAAGTTATCAAGTGCAGGTTTTGAAGTGAATATTGATTTTATTTCAGAACAGCTAGGAATTGAAAAAAGTTATCTAGCTAAAAAATTAAGTACTGGCATAGGTCCTGAATTCAGTAAAAAAAAAATAGATGAGCTGTTGGAAAATGCAAGAGCTAAGCAAAAAGAGTTTGAAGAGATGATCTTAGAGAACTCTGATGAGATTATCAAAGAAGTATCTAAGCAAATCAAAAAAGAGTTTGAAAAAGTAAAAAATCTTGAAGATATAGAGAAAATATCACTCAATTTAGAGAGTTTAAAAGAGAGATTGATTTTAGGAGCTTTACAAGGCTATTTGAACGAGTTTAATAGTCAGTCGATAGAATTTTCGGAAGATGAATTAAATCCTTTCAAATTAAGTTTTACGGAGGCGATTAATTGGTTTTGTAAGAAATTTCCTGTTCTCTATGATGTGATTGAAGATATCACTAAAAAAGTTGATGAACAGTTCTTCTATATGAAGAGAAGTACAGAGTTAGAAGTCACTAAAAAGCTGTACTACAACTTGCTTGACAACTTGAAAAATGGTGGGACATTCAAAACTTGGTTAGAGATGAGTAAGGAAGTTTTAAATAAGTCAGGACTTGGAGATAGTCCTTGGTACTTGGAGTTAGTTTATAGAAATAATATGGCATCTGCATATAATGCAGGAGCTTTCTATAATCAAGAATTAAATAAGAAAAACAAACCTTACGGACTTTATGACGGAGTAGGCGATGAGAGGCAATCAGAGATTTGTAAAGCTCTTGACGGAAAAGTATTCCCACTTGATCATCCTTTCTGGAATAACTACCTTCCTCCAAATCATCATGGGTGCAGAAGTAGACGTATAGCTCTTGATGCTGATGAATTGGGAGAGTATGGATTGAAGGTAAGTAAATCTATCACTAAGGATATAAAAGAGCTTAAAAAGGAAATGGGAAGCTTTTATGGCAGTCAAGTTTCAGGAATGAAAAAAGCTATCAAGCAAAAAGAAAAAGAGTTGGCAGAAATGAAAAATCAACTAAAACTTGAGGTTTAGGAGGTGTTAAGTATGCAAATAGCAGGATATATAGCACTTGGAATGTGTATCGGTGGTGTTATAGCTTTCTATGTTGGAAAAGCTCAAGGTATCAAAGAAGAGAAACGTAGACAAGAGGCTAAAAGAAAATGAGTATCAAAGTAACTAATAACTCAAAGCTTGTGTTAAAAGGGCTGGAAGAACTCAAGAAGAAAGCAGTTAACACTCAATCTCTTATGCTTCAAATAGCAGAAGATATGAAAACTAAGACTGATATGAGATTTAGACACTCTAAAGATCCCAACGGAGTTGCATGGGAACCCTTGAAAGAAAGCACAGTATCAAGAAGAAGAAAAGGAAGTTCAAAACCTTTGGTTGATACTGGAGAACTTAGAGGAAGTATCAGTAGTAAAGCTACTAAGGATGCTGCAATCGTGGGAACTAATAAAGAATATGCAGCTATGCAGAACTTTGGTGCTAAAAAGGGAGAGTTTGGATCTAAGTTAGTCGATGAAACTGTCAGAGAACATCAGAGAAGGAGAAGAGGAAGAACAGAGACTGTAAGACAGCATCGCAGAACTAGAAGAGTTGAAAGTCCTTGGGGGAATATTTCTGGAAGAACTTTTATAGGTTTTTCAAAGAATCAAATTAAGCATTATGCAGCACTAATAAATAAACATTTAAAAGGAGATAAATAGATGAAAGTTACAGATATAAAAATCAGATTAAAAGATGAAAAAAAAGTAAAAGCAATTGTTGAGGTTACACTAGATAATCAATTAATCATACACGGAATTAGACTTGTACAGACTGATAAAGCGTTTGTTATAACAATGCCTCATTTTAAAGGAAAAGGAGATAAATATTTAGATTTAGTACATCCAGCAAATGCAGATTTTAGAAAATATCTAACTGATGAAATAGTTACTAAATATCAAGAGCTAGTAAATAAAAAATAAGCTATTTAAAGCTTAATGGACATTGGTAATTGAATATTATCTGAGGATAAGGAGAAAAATATTACCTTTTCTCCTCCAAGAAAAAATATTGCTTGACTTATACGCTACAAAAGTATATAATATTTTTGTAGCCGAAAAGTGAGGTGATGAAATGGAAGCTACTAAAAAGAAAATGGGTAGACCAGTTATCGGAAAACCAAAAACAGTAGAAATAAGAACAAGAGTTGATGAAGATTTAAGTAATCAAATTAATTCTTACTGTGAAAAGAAAAAAATTACGAGAAGTGATTTTTTAAGAAAAGGTATCGATATGGTTCTAAACGAAGAAAAATAAAAAGAGATAGATTTGTCCTCGCCAAAGCACCAATCTATCTCCACGACAACCAAAGGCTATCTGATAAATCTATTATATCATATACGCCTCTGGTTAGCAATCTATAACTTAGGAGGAGAAAAAACATGACAAACAGAGATAAGAACATAGTAAATAATTTTTTAAGACTAACTGGGCTAGACAAGGAAACTTCAACTAAAGAGGATTTAATAATGAGAAAACTTGAGGAAATAGCAGAATTACTTCCAAAAGAAAAGAAAATTGAAATTCTTAAATTAGAAGATGATATATCAAATTTAGTTGATTTAGTTAAATGGACATATATGGACTATGGAGCAAAACTAAATGAGATAACAGAAGAACATAATCTTGACTGGACCCCCAAAGTTGCAGAAGAAATTACTAGAGAAGCAAGCGAAGAAAATAATAAAACTAAAGTTGCCTAAAGGGAGATGATATAATGGAAAAAAATTTAGTAGTAATAGATGAAAGAGAAGTGCTTGGAAAAGAGTTTAAAATATATGGAGATATAGAAAATCCTCTATTTTTAGCAAAAGATGTAGCTGAATGGTTAGAAATGGATATTTCAAATGCTAGTAGAATGTTAAAAAATGTAGATGAAAATGAAAAAGTTCTCGCTCGTCACAATACGACGAGTGCCACATTCTTAACAGAAGACGGGCTATATGAAGTACTAATGCAAAGTAGAAAACCTATTGCTAAAGCATTTAAAAGAGAAGTAAAGCAAATTTTAAAGACGATCAGATTAAATGGAATGTATGCCACAGATAAATTATTAGATAATCCTGATTTAGCAATTCAAGTGTTTACTCAACTGAAAGTAGAAAGAGAAAAAAGAAAAGAATTGGAATATGATAATCAAATAAAGACTCAACAAATAGCAGAATTAAAACCTATGAAAGATTATGTTGATACAATTTTAAGTTCAGATGATACTATGACTATAACGCAAATAGGGGCTGATTATGGTAAAAGTGCTAAAGAACTTAATAAGCTTTTGCATGAACAAGGATTAATCAGAAATGTTGGTGGACAATGGATATTGTATAAGGAACATATGAATAAAGGTTATACAAAGAGTGAAACAGTACCAATAAAAAGAAAAGATGGAACAGAAAAAATAGTTCTTAACACTAAATGGACACAAAAAGGAAGATTAAAAATACATGAAATTCTTACATCTTTAGGAATACAAGCAAATCAAGATAAAGAAGTAAAAAAAGTTTCTTAAAATTAAATAGATTATTAAATCCTCAGATGATATTCATTTGAGGATTTTTTAATGTAAAAAATATAAAAGGAGGGATAGAAATGCCTAGAATTTTCAAAGCAGGAGACTATGGAAAAAAAGGGAATTACTCAGCAGATAAATTAAAAAGCTGGGTAGGAAAAGAGTTTAATATCACTGCTGGACACGTAGGGGATTGGGTAAATAACGGATATCCAGTCACTGCTATTCCAGTCGCAGGAACTTGCAAGGTTACTGATGTAGATGATCAAGGGTACTTAATAGGAGAGTTTGCATATAACTCACTTGGAGAAAGTATAAAGGATAAATATCCAAATCTTTCGATAGGAATAGGAACTAATGGAGAGCCTAATCATCTTGCAATACTTGGTTATGCACCACCTCACATCAAAGATTTAGATCAATCATTTAGTGAGTTTTCTCAAGACTTAACATCTATTGAAAAAACTGAGACTATTGAATTTGCTGAGGAAGATGCACAAGGTAAGATTGATGAGTTTGCAGCTTATTTAAAAGGAGTAGATGCTTCTAAAATAAAACTTCAAGCTCTATTTGATGTAATGTGGGATAAGGATAGTGAACAAAATTCAATTACTAGACTTAAATCAGCAGGTTATACAGTTGAAAAGACTGCTGAGTTTTCAGAAGAAACATTAAGATCTATAGCTAACAACTTAGGATTTGTAATTAATACTAAAACTGTTGATAATCTAACACCTCAGGAGATATTTGCAAAAGCTAAAGCTGAGTTTGCAAGAGAGGCTGAAAGAGATGAGACTAAAAAGAAATTAGTTTCAATGTTTCCACCAGTTCTGCACAAGCTACTTGAATTTGCAGTTGATAAAGCTTATGAGGAATCAGAGTATTCAAATATTATTGAGTTCTCTGAAGATGACAAAACAAGTATGGCAACTAAGTTAAAAGAATTCTCAGAAGGTGAAAGTCCTTTCAAGGAACTTTTTAAGAACTACACAGAGAGTAAAGAGTTTAATAAAGATACTGAAGAAACGCCAGCGGAAAAGGCTAAAAGAATAGCTGAATTATATTAATTAAAGGAGGAATATAAATGGGAGCATTTGAAAGAAAATCAGTAGATGCTAATAAAATTGGAATAAAGAGAATAGAAGCTGATATGAGAGTACCAATGGGAGCAGGGGAAGTTAAATATCTGCAACCTGTCGCTCAAAATAAAACTGATGGATTGTTTTATGTTTATGTAGCAGGAGATGAAAATAAAGGGGTAATTGCAGGACTTTATACTGGAGAAGATAGAACATTTGAAGCTAAAGAAATAGGAGCAATTACAACACAAGCAATAGTTGCTAAAGAGTCAATACATGGAATAACATGGACAGATGATCATACTGCTATATCTGCACTTAAATTAGCAGGTATTATTTTAACAGAAGAAATTAAAGGAACTAAGGAGGCTTAAACATTATGGATAAAAGAATGATTTATTTAATAAACCTTATAGCTGAAATGGCTAAGAAACTAACTATTCCAAAAAATTATTCTTCTAAATTTACTGCAAGTGGGAATGAATATCTTTCTCCTACTGAAAGAATTAGAATTGAAGATATGAACGACTTCTTTGTTACTGCTGGAATAGTAGGAAGAACTGAAATTTTACCAATCTTAGGGAAAGACGGATATGAAGTTATTGAATTCGAACCAGACATCATCGGGGGACAATATCCTTACTCTCCTACTGATTTAATCACAGTACAAGCTGGAATGCCTACTGTTACTAAAACAGGTGCTGAAATCTCATCTATAGAGCAATTAGAAGCTAAAGCAACAAGATTAATAGCTGCATCTATTGAGAATAGATTCGAGAAACAATGTGCTCAAGTTTACTTAAAAGGTACTTACACTGATAAAGACGGAAAAGTATTAAATGTGGGAGTTACTAGCGAGGATCCGCTTAACTGGAATACTAAAACTAAATATTCAGATGAAATATTAAAACTATGTTTAGACTATCAAACTAAACACGGAGAATTTCCAAAGGTTGAGGTAGGACTTACAGTGTTCAATGCACTAAAAAATGAGGCTAATGATACAAGACAAAATATTAACAATGTTAGATTTGTGTATGGAGCAGCTCCTTACTTAGAAGTTTCAGGTCAAAGAATAGATCTGTTAGTAGATGCTAAAGGTGTAGATAATGTATTAATTGAAACTAAAGATTTAATCATTTTATCAACTCCTTCAAACCTTGCAGTAGGATACGGATGTCTTCAATACGGAGATGTTAAAACTAATGCATCTAAACTTGTGAAAGCTAAAGTAATAGCAGGAGATTTAAGAGTTGAGGCAATGACAGGAAGTTCTGGACTTTGGGGTAAATCAGCTCCTATGCCTCTTCTTCTAAATGTAAATAAATTCAAGAGATACAAAGTTACTATTTCTTAGAGAGTACAAGGGGTATATGCCCCTTTTCTCTAGCTAGGAGGGATAATGGAAGAAGGAATATATATAAAAGGTGTCTTGATGCCTAAAAGCACTGAGAATACTCTAAAACATTTTAGTGGACTCAATGATGATGAGCTTCTAAAGCAAATTAGAGATCTTGAGAGGGCAGCAGTTGGAATAATTGAAGCATCTATTAATTTAAAAAAGCTAGAATCAACTGAAAATGGAGCTTATGTTATTTCTTCTCTATGTAAAAACTATGTTCTGTCTAAAATGTATGAACATATAGCTCATGTAGATTTTATAGACCTTGGAATTAATATGATGATTGATTTTAGAGCTACACTTAAATCAATCAGAGAGGCTCAATTAGAAGAAGGCATAAGCACTGACGAAACTAAAAAAACAAGAAATTTATTCATAAGGTAGGTGATAGTGTTGTGTACTTACCACTAGGACCTTGTTATGTTTATTTCAATGATGTGAATTTAGGAGTTACTTTAAAAGAAGAAGATACATCATTGGAAATAAAAGTAAAAACTGAAGATATAAAAACTGATGAAAGCCTTGAGATAAAAGAGATTATTGAATTGTGTAAGGAAATTACATTTAAAACAACTTTATCACTTAGTGAAGAGACTTTGAATAACTTGAGAATTGATAGAACTTTTTCAAGTTTGACTAAAGAAGGAGAGTTAAGAATAATAACCTTAGACAATTCAGCTGTTATTTTTATGTATAAAGTTAAATTAATAGCAGAACCTTTTTTTGCTTTCAAAGGTAACAAGACTAATAAAATAAAAGTAAAAGCAGTTGCTTTAAGCAATGGAGATAAAAAAGATATAGAAATTCTATTTGGAACAAATGTTTCTATACTAATAAAAAATAATAATTTGATACTTTATGCTCCAAGTCACGAAACTATGCCAAATCTAATGATAAAAAACAAGAGATTAATTCATAGACAAATTACAGGAGAATCAGATTTTAAAATAGTAAATGGACATCTTATTGAAGTATCAAATTAAAAAAGTAATAGGAGGTTAAAATGGCAGTTTTAGAAAAAAAAGAGTTCCCATTAGGAGAATGTGAACTTAAATTTACACCAAAAGATACATCTACACCAGTTATTATTGCTCTTACTGCTAAAGATTCAGATTGTGTATTTACATGTACAACAGAGACTTATAAATATGAAGTAGATCAATTGACTGGACCTTATAAAAGTAGAACATTACCAGGAGAAACTACTCTAAAATGTTCTATATGGGCAGATCTTGAGATACTATCAGCACTTACAAATGTGTATGAGAAGGGTAAAACAGGTTATGCTTTTTCTACTAGTGGGAAAGAAATGTATGAAGGTAAATTAGAAATACATCCAATCTCGGCAGGAGCTTCTAAAGATTATGACATCACAGGACCTAAAGTATTTGTAAAAGCAGATACAAACTTTTCATTTAAAGTTGATGGACAAGCTAAATGTGATTTAACTTTTGAATTTGCAGCTGATGAAAACCCAGAATCACCTACATATAGAAAATTATTCACAATAGGTACATATACCAAAAATGAGTAATTTAATATTTTGATATATCCCTCACAATTGAGGGGTATCGCTGAATGTTAAATAAGGAGGATAGCAATGATTAAATTCACTAATTTAGAAAACTATCTTGAAAAGAGAAACTTTATAACTGTTAGGTTTGTAGATTATGAAGTTAAAACTCTCACACTTAGAGAGTGGATAAAGATAAATACAATAGATTTTGAGAAGATAAATACTGACTATAGAGAAACTTGTAATCAAGTAATAAACATCATGTTACCTTCTTTAGATACTGAAATGCTAGGTAATATAGAGCTATTTGATGTCTTAACTCAATGTTTAACTATATTAGCTAATAAAAAAGATGATGATGAGGTAGAAAATGCTGGAGGAAGTGATGATAATAGCGAAGTTAGTATCAATTTTGACTACTTAATAGTTAAATACTGTCACTATACTAATTCAACTATTGAAGAAGCTTTAAATACTAATGCTAACATCTTCTTTAATGCTTTAAACGGTATAGAAGCATTAATAGGAGAACAGAGTTTAAGATTAGCTGAGATAGTAGATAATCACTTACACTTAAAATCGAAAGAGGGAAATATCAATTATAAAAAGACTCTTGAGAAATATAGTTCATCATTCAAAAAAGGTGTAAAAGTAGTTCAAGGTCAAGATATGAGCGGATTGATGAAATTAAAAGCGATGCTGGAAGGAGGAAAATAATGATACCTTATTCAAATGAATATGTTTTGCAGTATATAGCTAAACTGACAACTAAAAATTATACTGATGGACTTGAAGAAATGGAGGGCAAAACCTCTGAAAGCACTGGGAAAATAAATAAAAGTTTTGATAGTATGAGTAGTTTTATAGGGAAAGCTATTAAATCAAAGTTTTCTCTTGCGGCAGCAGCTGTTTATTTTGCTAATAAAACTAGATTAGCTATTCAAGATATGATTGCATTTCAAAAACAGTTATCAACTGTAAATACACTGCTAAAAGGCTCTAGGGAGGAACTTAATAAGTTTGCTGATGAGTTCATTAACTTGTCAATCAGAACAGGACAAGCTAAGGAAGATATAGCAAATGGAGCTTATCAAGCTTTATCAAGTGGAGTTGCTAAAGAGGATTTAGTTAATTTCTTAGAGGTGGCAACCAAAACTGCACAGGCAGGATTAACAACTACTGAAACTTCAATACAGACTATATCATCTATAATGAATGCTTATAAGATGACTGCTACAGAGGCGGCAGATATAGCAGACTGGTTATTGACAGTACAGAATAAAGGGGTAACAACAGTTGGAGAGCTAGGATCATATTTATCTGATGTAACTTCAATAGCTGCTCCTCTTAATATAGCTCTTAACGATGTAGGGGCTGCATTAGCTCAAATGACTCAAAACGGAAATAGTACTGCTAAGTCTACTACTATGCTAAAGACTATGTTGTCAGAACTTTCGAAAGAAGGTCAAAAGGCTGCTGATGTCTTTACTAAAATAGCAGGTCAAAGTTTTAGAGACTTCATCGCTAACGGTGGAGATCTCCAAGGAGCTTTAAATTTAATGGAGCAACATGCTAAGAGTACTAATAAGTCAATAGTAGACTTGTTCGGAAGTGTTGAGGCTGGAAGTGCTGCTCTTAACTTAACAGGGTTAAATGCTCAGAAGTTTAGTGAAAAGCTAAATGATATGAAAAATAAATCAGGAGAGTTAAATACAGCTTATGAGATAGCAACAGCTAATATCAAAAGTGAGTGGGACAAGCTATGTAATGCGATGGATTCTAAGTGGAGAAGCTTAGTAACTTGGTTAGAAAAACCTATTTACATTACTCTAAAAACTGTTAGAAAAGCAGTAGATGGTGATAATAGTGCATTTGAAGACTATAACAAGAATAAAGCTAGAGTTGCACAGTTAGAAGCTGAGCAAAGGGAACTTTTAAAAACTGCAAAAGTTAGTCCAACCGCTATTACTCAAATAAATCAAAAAGCTAAAGAAATTGAAAAACTCAACAAGCAAATTAAAATTGTTGAGGATAAAATGGCTGCTGATAAAGCTAGACAAAAAGAAATTGAAGAAGAGAAAGCTAGAAAAGTAGAAGAAGAGGCAGCACAAAAAGCTAAAGAAGCTGCAATAAAAGCAGTTGAAGATAAAGCAAAAGCTATTGAGGCTAAGGAAAAGCAACATAAAAATAATCTCAATAAAGTTGAAATTAATTATTTAACTCAAAGAAGAGATTATATGAAACAACAACAAAATCTCTTAAACATGGGTATTATTTCTAAAGATGAGTATGATAGAAATGTAAAACTTAAAGATCAAGAGTTGCTACAACAACAAAGAACATCTAATGCCTCGCTTTATAGAGAAATGGAAGAGTTTTATAGAAAACTTGGAGAACTTGAGAAAGCTAATGAGTTCAAAAAGAAAGTTATAGAAGTGGAACTCCAAATAACTCAAAATACTACTTTGAATGCTGAGAATAGAGAAGATTTATTCTTACAAGCAGAGGCTGAGAAAAGGAAAGAGTATCAAGCAGAGCTATTAGCAAATGAGTGGGAGTTCTTAACTCAACTGGCAGAGATGAGAGAGAACGGATCATTAACTGAAACTCAAATAGAAGAGTTTAAAGAGCAACGTATGAAAGAACTTGAATTAGCTAGGTTGGAGAGAGAGGCAGAAGAACTACAAAATAGATTAGATTTCTATAACAGTAGTGAAGATTATAAGCAACAAGCAGTTGATACACTACAAAAGATTGAAGAAAATGCACTGAAAAGAGAGAAAATTCAAGATAAACAAAGAATTGGTTTAACTGAAATGACTTCAAATCTTATAAATGATATACAAAAAAAATCAAAGGATACTTTACTTCAAACATATGAAATGTTAGCTAAAGGGCAAATTAAATCTCTTGATGATTTTAAAAAGTTTGCTGCTATGCAATTAGCGGAAGTTATGATAATGAATGGTCAAGAAGCTTTAATCAGAGGTGGAGCTGATGTAGTAAAAGGAATATCATTTGCAGCGAATCCAGCAACAGCAGCCTTAGCTCCTCCCGAATTTGCTTCAGCAGCTAAAAACTTTGCTTTCGCAGCGGCTATGGGGCTTGGAGCTAGTGCTTTATATAGTGCTAGTTCAGAGGAAGAAAAAACTTCAGATAAAACAACTAATAATTTTGATAAAAATATAGATGATCGAATAGAAAGTGCTAATAAAGAAAGTGAAGGAATTGTATATGTTGATGTTTCAAATTCTGCATTAACAAAATTATTAATTAAAGATATAGAGAAAGAGTTGAAAGATGGGTATAACGTTACTTTGGTTGGAAAGAAAAAAAGGTAACATTTAGTTACCTTTTGAACTTTTATTCATTATTTCTTCAAGTAATTTTTTTTGTTCCTCTTCTAAGACTTTAGGATCAATTTCAGTTTTATTACTCAAATTTAAATCATATATTTTTCTTTTTAAAGGAACTTCAACAAATTCTTTAAGAAAGTTTTTTTGATATTTATTATCTACTTCATAAGAACCTTCGTTTTTGTCAAAATCAAAATATTTTCCTGAAAAATAAACTCTTGTTATTAGAAATTTATTTGCTGATAAAATTTTATAGATTTTTTTTAAATCGTTACTTGTTAATTCAATCTCATATTTATTAAGAGAGTTTAATTCATTTTTAACTTTTAAATTGATTGAGTCCTCTTTATTAGAAAATACAATATTATTAATTTTAGTCAAATCACGTGTAAAGCTTTGATATATTGATTCATTAGAAGTATAAAAATCATCAATTATAAGAGTTGATAAGTTTTTTTTAGGATAATATCTTAAATCTAAATATAAATTCACATCACTTTCTAAATCTATAAATAGTAGAGTTGATGTGTAATAATCTTCTATTAAAACATGATCCTTAACGTAAAATAAACCTTCTCCTAATCTTAAAGTAGTGTTTTCTTTTGTTACTGTATATTGATCTTTTTTTAACTCACTAAAAGTTAATGAAAATATCAATAAAAATAGACTTAAAATTAATTTTTTCATAAAATCTCTCCTTTTTTATCCGCAGTAATCAAAAGCATTTTTTATCCACTGGATATTCTGTCCGT
>UQQO01000042.1 GCA_900543175.1 uncultured Fusobacterium sp. | reverse complement strand
GTATTATGAAAATTAAACTTTAAACTAGATAATTTTTTATAAAATTTAGTTATTTAAGTAGATATAAAAATAAATATAAGGAAGGTAAAATATGAATAATTATATAAAAGTACCACAAGATATTGAAAAAAGAAGTTTTGAAATTATTGGTGAAGAACTAGGAGAAAAGATCAATCTATTTAATGAAGAAACTCTACCAATAGTAAAAAGAGTTATCCATACAACTGCTGACTTTGAATATGCTGATCTAATTGAGTTTAGAAACAATGCTATTGAAAGTGGAAAAAAAGCTTTACAAGATGGGTGTAAAATCTATTGTGACACAAATATGATAGTAAATGGAGCAAGTAAAATGGTACTATCTAAATTTGGTTGTGAAGCTTACTGTTTAGTAGCTGATAGCGAAGTTGCTAAAGAGGCTAAAGAGAGAGGAGTTACAAGATCAATAGTTGGAATGGAAAAAGCAGCTAAAGATCCTAAAACTAAAATATTTTTAATTGGAAATGCACCTACTGCTCTTTATCAATTAAAAGAGATGATAGAGAGAGGAGTGATTGAAAAACCAGCTCTTGTAGTAGGAGTTCCTGTAGGATTTGTTGGGGCAGCAGAATCTAAAGAGGCATTTAAAGCTTTAGATGTACCATACATAACTATCAATGGAAGAAAAGGGGGAAGTACAGTAGCTGTATCAATTTTACACGGTATTCTATATCAAATGTATAAAAGAGAGGGATTCTAATGGCTGAGGAGCTAAGGAGTGGTTATACCACTGGAACATGTGCAGCAGTAGGAACTAAAGCAGCACTAGAGTATCTTCTATATGGAAAAATATCTAAAGAAGTTGAGATTACAACTTTAAATGGGATAGATTTAAAAATACCTGTATTAGCTTTAAGAGGTAGAAAAAACTTTGCCTCTTGTGCAATAAAAAAGTTTGCTGGAGATGATCCAGATGTTACAAATGGTATAAGTATCTGTGCAAAAGTTGAGCTGGTAAAGGAGTTGCCAAAAGTTGAAAGGGGACACTATTTTGACAAATTCCTTTTAGTTGGTGGTAGAGGTGTAGGAGTAGTTACAAAGAGAGGGTTACAAGTTGAGTTAGGAAAATCTGTAATTAACCCAGGACCTCAAAAAATGATAGCTCAAGTTGTAAATGAGATGCTAGAGGATAGGGATATAAAGGCAGTTGTTACAATATATATTCCAGAGGGAAGAACAAAGGCTCAAAAAACCTTTAACCCTAAGTTAGGAATAAAAGGTGGAATCTCTGTTTTAGGCTCTACTGGAATAGTTAAACCTATGAGTGAAGAGGCATTGAAAGACTCAATGTTTGCTGAATTAAAAGTGTTAAAGATGGATAAAGATAGAGATTGGGTGATATTTGCCTTTGGAAACTATGGTAAAAACTATTGTGAAAGACTTGGACTTGATCTTGAACAGATGATAGTAATAAGTAACTATGTTGGATTTATGGTAGATTCAGCAGTAAAATTGGGATTTAAGAGAATCATTCTTCTAGGGCATATAGGTAAGGCAGTTAAAATAGCTGGTGGAATCTTTAACACTCACAGTAGAGTGGCAGATGGAAGAATGGAGATAATGGGAGCAAATGCTTTTTTAATAGGTGAGAAACCTGAAAATATTAGAAAGATATTGGAAGCTAATACTGTTGAAGAAGCTTGTGACTATGTGGAGAAAAAAGAGTTGTTCACTCTATTAGCTGAAAAGGTTAAAAAGAAGGTAATTGAATATAGTAGAACAGATGATTTAACATGTGAATCTCTATTGTTCTCTTTTAAAGGTGAAACTTTAGGATATAGTAGTGGATTTTACAAGTTGGCAGGTGAAGTAGCTAATGAATAAAATATGTGTAGTTGGACTTGGTCCAGGAAATTTGGATTTTTTAACTGGAGCTGGAAGAAAAGCTATTGAAACTTGTGAAGTGGTAATAGGTGGAAGTAGACAGCTAGAGGAGTTAGATGAACTAATTTCAAAAGATTGTGAAAAATATATTTTAGGAAAGCTCTCAGAGGTAGTTGATTTTATTAGAAGTAGAGAGGGGAAAGATATAACAGTTGTAGTATCTGGAGACACAGGATTTTATAGCTTACTTCCCTTTTTAAAGAGAAACTTCAGAGATGAGGAGTTAAAAGTTATTTCTGGAATCTCATCATATCAATATCTTTTCTCAAGAATAGGTGAGTGTTGGCAAAATTATACCCTTGCCAGTGTTCATGGAAGGGACTTTGACTATATTGAGGGATTAAAAAATGGAACAGGTGTTGTACTTTTAACAGATGAGAAAAACACTCCATACAATATAGCTAAAAATATTTATCAAAGTGGAATTGAAGATATAGAAATAGTTATAGGAGAGAGATTATCATATCCTGATGAAAAGATAACAAAACTAGATGTAAATGAGTATGAAAAATTAAATAGAGAGTTTAAAATGAATATAGTAATTTTAAGAAAGAGAGCTTAAAGGAGAAGATTATGCATATCTATGATAAAGATTTTATACATGGAGAGCTACCGATGACTAAACAAGAGGTAAGAGCTGTATCAATAGCTAAACTTCAATTAGAAGATGACTCTGTTTTGATAGATGTAGGAGCTGGAACTGGAACTATTGGAATAGAGGCTGCTACATATATAAAAAATGGTAAGGTTATTGGAATAGAGAAAGAGGAGAAGGGGCTAGAGGTAATTAGAGAGAATGTTAAGAAATTTAACCTAGATAATTACTTTTTAATCCATGGAAGAGCTCCTGAAAATATTCCAGAGATAAACTATGACAGAATGTTTATTGGTGGCTCAACAGGCGGAATGAGAGAGATAGTGGCTCATTTTATGCAATATTCAAAGAAAAATAGTAGACTGGTGATAAATGCTATCACATTGGAAACATTGAGTAGTTCAATGGAGATATTGAAAGAGTTTGGTTTTAAAGATATTGAAGTTGTAAACTTAATGGTAGGTAGAGGCAAAAAAGTTGGACCATATACAATGATGTATGGAGAAAACCCAATATATATAATAACAGTTGTTAAGGAGGAAAAAATTTAAATGGCGAATAAATTTTATGGAATAGGTGTTGGAGTAGGGGATCCAGACCAAATCACTTTAAAAGCGATTAAAACTTTAAAAAAATTAGATGTGGTAGTTTTACCAGAGGCAAGAAAAGATATTGGAAGTACAGCTTATTCAATAGCTAAAGAGTATCTTAAAGATGATGTTGAACTTGTATTTATGGAATTTCCTATGCTAAAAAATCCTTTAGATAGAGTAGAGGGAAGAAAAGCTAATGCAAGATTAGTTGAGAAATACCTAGATGAAGGAAAAAATGTAGGGTTCCTAACAATTGGAGATACTATGACTTATAGTACATATGTATATATTCTTGAGCATTTAGATGGAAAATATGAAGTTGAAACAGTGCCTGGAATCTCATCATTTGCTGATATCTCATCAAGATTTAATCTACCAATAGTTATGGGAGATGAATCACTAAAGATAATCGGTTTAAGTGAAACAACTGATATTGAAAAAGAGATCAATGAAAGTGATAACCTTGTATTTATGAAGGTTAGTAGAAACTTTGATAGATTAAAAGAGGCTCTTATTAAAACTGGAAATATGGATAATATTATCCTTGTTTCAAATTGTGGGAAGGAAAATCAAGAGGTTTATTTCGATATCTCTCCTCTAAAAAAAGAAGATATTCACTATTTTTCAACAATGTTACTAAAAAAAGGAGGAATTGAACAATGGAAAAAGTTTATTTCATAGGAGCTGGACCTGGAGACCCAGAATTAATCACAATTAAAGGGCAAAGAATAGTTAAAGAGGCAGATATTATCATATATGCAGGATCACTTGTACCTAGACAAGTAATAGAGTGTCACAAAGAGGGAGCAGAGGTATATAACTCAGCATCTATGACTTTAGAAGAGGTTATGGATGTTACAATTAAAGGGATAAAAGCAGGGAAAAAAGTTGCTAGAGTTCATACTGGGGATCCAGCTATTTTCGGTGCTCACAGAGAGCAAATGGACGTTTTAGACGAGCATGGAATAGAATATGAAGTTATCCCAGGGGTAAGCTCATTCTTAGCCTCAGCAGCAGCAGTTAAAAAGGAATTTACTCTTCCATCAGTTTCTCAAACAGTTATTTGTACTAGATTAGAGGGAAGAACTCCTGTACCTGAAAAGGAATCACTTGAAAGTCTTGCTACTCATAGAGCATCAATGGCTATCTTCCTTTCAGTTCATATGATTGGAGATGTAGTAAAAAGACTTGCTACTTCATACCCTATAACAACTCCAATAGCTGTTGTTCAAAGAGCTACTTGGGAAGATCAAAAGATAGTTATTGGAACATTGGAAACAATAGAGGAAAAAGTAAAAGAGGCTGGAATCTCTAAAACAGCTCAAATTTTAGTTGGAGATTTCCTAGGTAATGAGTATGAAAAATCTAAACTTTATGATAAAACTTTCACACATGAATTTAGAAAGGGAATAGAGTAAGATGAAACTTGCAATTTGGAGTGTTACTAGGGGAGCTGGAAGATTGGCAAAGCTTTATGGTGACACTCTTAAAGCTCAAATATACACTTTGAAAAAGTTTAATATTGAAGATACAATTCAAATGGAAAATTTCACAGAAACCCTTGAAAAAGAGTTTAATAACTATGATGGACATATTTTTATAATGGCAACTGGTATAGTTGTTAGAAAAATATCTACTTTGATAAAAAGTAAAGATGTAGATCCAGCAGTTGTAGTTATTGATGAAGGGGCTCATTTTGTGATCTCTCTACTTTCTGGACACCTTGGTGGTGCAAATGAGTTAGCAGAGATAATAGGTGAGAAGTTAAATCTTTTACCAATTATCACTACAAGTTCAGATGTAACTGGAAAGATAGCTGTTGATACACTTTCCCAAAAACTCAATGGAGAGTTAGAGTCTTTAGAAAAGGCTAAAAATGTAACTTCATTGATAGTTGATGGGAAAGGAGTGGATATAAAGCTACCTAAAAATGTTGACTTTGATAAAAAGGGAAATATTGAAGGGGTTATAATAGTTTCCAATAGAGAAAATATTGAAAGTGTAAGAATCTACCCTAAAAATCTTGTTTTAGGTATAGGGTGCAAGAGAGGAACAAGTGAGGAGCATATTTTAATTGGAATAGAAATGGCTATGAAAAAGCATAATCTTTCTATGAAAAGTATAAAAAAAATAGCCACTGTTGATATAAAAGCTGATGAAGTTGGGCTTATAGATGCAGCTAAAATTCTTGGAAAAGATCTGATAATAATCTCAAGAGAGGATATAAAAAAGGTAGAAAATCAATTTGAAGGCTCTCAATTTGTTAAAAAACAGATAGGGGTAACTTGTGTTTCTGAACCTTGTGCATTATTGGCATCAAGTGGAAATGGAAAATTTTTAGAAAAGAAATATATCTATGATGGAATGACAATATCAATTTATGAGGAGAAAATTTATGAATAAAGGTAAAATATATGTTGTAGGAATTGGACCAGGGAACATGGAAGATATAAGTGTAAGAGCTTATAAAACTCTAAAAAATGTAGATATTATAGCTGGATACACTACTTATGTTGATCTAGTAAAAGATGAGTTTAAAGAGAAAGAGTTCTATGTATCTGGAATGAAAAAAGAGATAGATAGATGTGAAAAAGTGCTAGAATTAGCTAAAGAGGGAAAATCAGTTGCTCTTATCAGTAGTGGAGATGCTGGAATCTACGGAATGGCAGGAATTATGATTGAAGTGGCTGCTGACAGTGGAATAGATGTTGAAGTAATACCTGGAATAACTGCATCAGTTGCAGGGGCTGCACTTGTTGGAGCACCTATTATGCACGACCAAGCTGTTATCAGTTTAAGTGATCTTTTAACTGACTGGGACGTTATAACTAAGAGAATAGACAAGGCTAGTGAAGGGGATTTTGTAATCTCTCTATACAATCCAAAAAGTAATGGAAGAACAACTCAAATAGTTGAGGCTAGAGAGATTATGTTAAGACATAAAGCTCCTACTACTCCAGTTGCTCTTTTAAGACACGTTGGAAGAGAGGATCAAAACTATACTTTAACTGATCTTGAGCATTTCTTAGAACATGAAATAGATATGTTTACAGTGGTTATTATTGGAAACTCAAAATCTTATGTAAAAGATAATAGAATGATAACACCTAGAGGATATAAGTTATGATATGGGTTATTGGGGGAACAAAGGATTCTAGAGAGTTTCTAGAGAAATTTGCCTCTGATGATAAAGATATAATAGTGACTACTGCCACAGAATATGGGGGAAAACTTTTAGAGGGACTGCCAGTTAAAGTGGTTTGTAGAAAATTGACAAAGGATGAGATGGAGAGCTTTGCACTGGAAAATAAGGTGACAACAATAGTTGATATAAGCCACCCTTATGCTGTGGAAGTTTCATCTAATGCTATTGAAGTAGCAGAAAAACTATCTCTTAAATATTATAGATTTGAGAGGGAAGAGATAAAGATCAATCCTAAAAAATACTCTGAATTTTATAGTATTGATGAGCTAATCAAATATTGTGAAACTTTAGAGGGGAATATTTTAGTAACTTTAGGTAGTAACAATATTGAAAGATTTAAAGATAGCGCAAATTTAGAGAAGTACTATTTTAGAATACTTCCTAAATGGGATATGGTAAAGAGATGTGAAGAGTTTGGGATATTGCCAAGAAATATAATAGCTATGCAAGGACCTTTTACTCAAAGTATGAATGAGGCTATGATTGAGCAAATCGATGCTAAATACTTTGTGACTAAAAGGGCTGGAAACACAGGTGGAGAGAGGGAAAAGATTGATGCCTGTGATAGAAAGGGGATAGAGGTTATATTTTTAGATAGACCAGCTATGAGATATCCTAACCAATCAAACACTATTGATGAGTTAATAGAGAAGATAGAGTTGTAATAATAAAGAAAACTGGTGTAATAATAATTTATGCCAGTTTTTTTAAATAACTATTTATAAATTAAATCTATTTATTCAAAAAATATACATTAATATTTGAAATAAACATTTTATGACACTTTAATGACAATTATATATTTTATATTAAATATAATTAAGGTTTGGATTAAATCACTAAAAAACTATGTTTTAATGTAAAAAAAATGTAAAATTATTTTTCTTATTGTCATTTTGTGTATAATATAGTATAGTTTAAGAGAACGATAAAGGAAAAAAGGTGATTATATTGAAATTTAGAGAACTTTTAGAGAGAAATCCAGTAATACCAGCTATAAAAAACGATACATACCTTGAAGAAGCTAAAAATAGCAGTAGTGAAGTTGTATTTGTTATTATGGCAAACCTTATTAATATTAAAGATATAGTTTCTGAATTAAAAAAAGCAGGGAAAATAGTTTTTGTCCATATGGATATGATAGAGGGACTTTCTAGCTCAACATATGGGGTGGAATATATCATAGAAAATAGTGGACTAGATGGAATGATTACTACAAAACATAGTGTTGTAAGCATTGCAAATAAAAATAATATTCCTGTTATTCAAAGATTTTTTATTTTAGATTCTTTCTCCTTTAAGAATACACTTGTCCATATTCGTGAAAATAAACCGAGTGCTGTGGAAATTCTGCCAGGGATAATGCCTAAGATAATAAGTAGAATAGAAAAAGCAGTTAGTATTCCAATTATAGCAGGAGGTTTAATTGACGAAAAAGAAGATGTTATCAATGCTCTAAAGGCTGGAGCTGTTGGTATATCTACAACTGACAAGAAACTTTGGGAAAGTTAGTATGAAAATAGTACTTTTTGAAAAAAAATAGTTGACAAAGAACGGAAAAAGGGGTACTATTATATTAACTTAATAAGGCTTGGAGACGAGAGAAGCTTAGAAAAAATCTTTTATGAAATAGGAAAAGATTATTTTTAAGCTTTTTTTATTTGCAAGTAAACTATATAACCAGAAATTTTCAAAAGTATAAGGAGGATTTATTATGACACCAAGTTCAATGTATCTAGCAGAATTTGTAGGAACAGCACTTCTATTATTACTAGGAAATGGAATCAATATGACACTTAGCTTAAACAAAAGTTATGCTAAAGGTGGAGGATGGATCTGTACTTGTTTAGGTTGGGGTATGGCAGTATCTATGGCAGCTTACTTAACAGGATGGATAAGTGGAGCTCACCTTAACCCAGCACTTTCAATAGCTTTTGCTATGACAGGAAGATTAGATCCAGCATTATTACCAGGTTATATAATTGCTCAAATGTTAGGAGGAATCCTTGGAGCTACATTAGCATACTTAGTTTATAAGAGACAAATGGATGATGAACCAGATGCAGGAACTAAATTAGGAGTATTTGCAACTGGACCAGCTATCGATGATAAACTTTGGAATGTAGTAACAGAAGTTATTGGAACAGCTATTCTTGTACTTGGAATATTAGCAATCAACCAAACTCAAAATGGAATTGGATCTGGAATTGGACCATTCTTAGTAGGTATGCTTATTTTCTTAATTGGTACAGCAACAGGAGGAGCAACAGGATTTGCAATCAACCCAGCTAGAGACTTAGGACCTAGAATTGCACATGCTATTCTTCCTATTAAAGGAAAAGGTGGATCAAACTGGGGATATGCTTGGGTACCAGTTGTAGGACCTATCATTGGAGCATTAATTGGAGCAGGAATATTTGATGCTTTTGCAGCAGCTTTATAATATAGAAGATTAATATAAAATAACATCATTTTAGTAAATAAGACTTATTATCAGTTTCAAAAATATAGGAGGTTAGATTATATGAATAAGAAGTATATTGTAGCTTTAGACCAAGGAACAACAAGTTCAAGAGCAGTGATATTTGACAGCGATCAAAAGATAGTTGGAGTTGCTCAAAAGGAATTTAGACAAATATATCCAAAAGAAGGTTGGGTAGAACATGACCCAATGGAAATCTGGTCAAGCCAAAGTGGAACTCTTGCAGAAGTAATAGCTAAAGAGGGAATATCACAACATGATATTATAGGAATAGGAATAACTAACCAAAGAGAAACTACAATAGTTTGGGATAAAAATACAGGAAAACCTGTTTACAATGCAATAGTGTGGCAATGTAGAAGAACAGCTAAAATCTGTGATGAATTAAGAAAAATTGATGGTTTAGAAGAATATATTAAAGAGAATACAGGACTTGTACTTGATGCTTACTTCTCTGGAACAAAAATTAAATGGATCCTTGACAATGTTGAGGGAGCTAGAGAGAAAGCTGAAAGAGGAGATCTATTATTTGGAACAGTTGATACTTGGTTAATTTGGAAATTAACAAATGGTAAAGTTCATGCAACTGACTATACAAATGCTTCAAGAACTATGATCTATAACATAAAAGAATTAAAATGGGATAAAAAACTTCTTGATATATTAGGAATCCCTGAATCAATGTTACCAGTTGTAAAAGACAGTAGTGGAACATTTGGATATGCTAACCTTGGAGGTACAGGAGGACACAGAATTCCTATAGCTGGGGTAGCAGGAGACCAACAATCAGCTCTATTTGGACAAGCTTGTTTTGAAAAAGGAGAATCTAAAAACACTTATGGAACTGGATGTTTCCTACTTATGAATACTGGAGATAAGATGATCCACAGCCAAAATGGACTTGTTACAACAATAGCTATTGGACTTAATGGAAAAGTTGAATATGCTCTTGAAGGAAGTATCTTTATAGGTGGAGCAAGTGTACAATGGTTAAGAGACGAGTTAAAACTTGTTACTGAGTCAAGTGACACTGAATACTTTGCTAGAAAAGTTAAAGACAGTGCTGGAGTTTATGTAGTACCTGCATTTGTTGGACTTGGAGCACCTTATTGGGATATGTATGCAAGAGGAGCAATTGTTGGATTAACTCGTGGAGCTAACAAAAACCATATTATAAGAGCAACCTTGGAATCAATAGCTTACCAAACAAGAGATGTTCTTGAAGCTATGCAAGAGGATTCTGGAATTAAATTAAGTAGTCTTAAAGTAGATGGTGGAGCTGCTGCAAATAACTTCTTAATGGAATTCCAAGCTGATATTTTAGGAACAGCTGTAAGAAGACCAGTTATTCTTGAAACAACAGCATTAGGAGCTGCTTACTTAGCAGGATTAGCAGTAGGAATCTGGGAATCTAAAGAAGAGATCAAAAAACAATGGATTCTAGATAGAGAATTTACTTGTGAAATGCCTGATGAAATGAGAGCTAAAAAATACAATGGATGGAAAAAAGCTGTAGAAAGAGCTATGAAATGGGAAGAAGAAGAGGCATAGTATAAATAAACTATTAAAGGGCTTGACAAATTCCTATAGTTGAGAGATAATAAAGAAAAAAATATTTGACTAGAGATGATGTGGGTCAAGCAAAAGTGAGAGAAGATAAATTCCCTCTATTTGCTTGACCCTTTTTTATTAACAGGAGGCTAAGATGGTAGATGTTGTAGTGATAGGAACTGGAATAATGGGAGCTTGTGTTGCTCGTGAACTGTCAAGATACAATTTGAATGTAGTTGTATTAGATAAAGAAAATGATGTATCTAACGGAACAAGTAAAGCAAACTCAGCTATTATACATGCTGGATATGATGCAGTTAATGGAACATTAATGGCTAAATACAATGTACTTGGAAATGCTATGTTTGAAGATCTTTGTAAAGAGATAGAAGCACCATTTAAAAGAGTAGGATCATATGTTCTAGCTTTTACAGAGGAGGAGAGACCACACCTAGAGTTACTTTATGATAGAGGGGTAAAAAATGGTGTTCCTGGACTTGAAATTCTTGAGGGAGCAGAGGTTTTAAAAAGAGAACCTAACTTAAATCCTAATATAGTTGCAGCTCTTTATGCACCAACTGCTGGAATAGTAGGGCCTTGGGAATTTGTAATAAAGATGCTTGAAAATGCTGTTGAAAATGGTGTTGAAGTAAGATTAAATAGTAAAGTAGTGGATATTCAAAAAGTTGATGGTGGATATAAAGTAGTAACTGATAAAGAGGAAATTTTAACTAAGACAGTTATAAATGCTGCTGGTGTACATGCTGATGAGATAAACGATATGGTAAGTAAGAAACACTTTAACATTATTCCTAGAAAGGGAGAATACTTCCTATTGGATAAAGTTCAAGGAACATTAGTTAACAGTGTTATTTTCCAATGTCCAAGCAAAATGGGGAAAGGAATATTAGTATCTTGCACAGTTCATGGAAACCTTATCACTGGACCAACTGCAACAGATGTGGAAAGTAAAGATGATGTAGGTAATACAATACCTGAAATGGATTTAATAAGAAGAGAAGCTGTAAGAAGTGTACCAAGTGTAAACTTCAGAGATAATATAAGAAACTTTGCTGGACTTAGAGCAGAATCAGATACAGGAGATTTTATTATTGGAGAGGCTGAAGATGCTGAGGGATTCTTCAATATTGCTGGAACTAAATCACCTGGACTTACATCAGCTCCTGCAATAGGTGTAGATGTGGCTAAAATGGTAGTTGAAAAGCTAGGAAATCCTACAAAGAAAGCTGAATTTAAGAAAAATAGACATCAAATTCACTTTATGGATCTAACTCCAGAAGAAAAAGCTGAAGTAATAGCAAAAGATCCTAGATATGGAAGAATAATTTGTAGATGTGAAAGCATTACAGAGGGAGAAATTGTTGATGTTATCCATAGAACACTAGGAGCTAGAACAGTTGATGGTGTTAAGAAGAGATGTAGACCTGGAATGGGAAGATGTCAAGGTGGATTCTGTGGACCTAGAGTTCAAGAAATCCTTGCTAGAGAGTTAGGAAAGAATTTAGATGATATAGTTTTAGATAAAACAGGTGCTTATATTCTAACTGGAGAAACTAAAAAGTAGGAGGAACTTGCTATGAAATATGATTTAGTAGTTATTGGAGGAGGTCCTGGAGGACTTGCAGCAGCTATTGAAGCTAAGAAAAATGGGATAGATAATATTCTTGTAATAGAGAGGGATAAAGAGTTAGGTGGAATTTTACAACAATGTATCCACAATGGATTTGGACTTCATGAGTTTAAAGAGGAGCTTACTGGACCAGAATATGCTCAAAGATTTATTGAGAAACTTCTTGAAATGAATATTGAGTATAAATTGGATACTATGGTTCTTGATTTAACTGAAGATAAAAAAATCCATGCAATTAACAGTAAAGATGGATACATGGTAATTGAAGCTAAAGCTGTAATACTTGCTATGGGATGTAGAGAGAGAACTAGAGGGGCAATATCAATCCCTGGAGATAGACCATCAGGAGTATTCACTGCTGGAGCTGCTCAAAGATTTATAAATATGGAAGGATATATGGTAGGTAAAAAAGTTCTTATCCTTGGATCTGGAGATATAGGACTTATAATGGCTAGAAGACTTACTCTTGAGGGAGCAGAGGTACAAGCTGTTGTTGAACTTATGCCATTCTCTGGAGGACTTACAAGAAATATAGTTCAATGTCTTGATGATTACAACATTCCTCTATATTTAAGCCATACAGTTATAGATATAGTTGGAAAAGAGAGAGTAGAAAAGGTAGTTATTGCTAAAGTTGATGAAAATAGAAAACCTATTCCTGGAACTGAAAGAGAATATGAGTGTGACACACTTCTATTATCAGTAGGATTGATTCCTGAAAATGATATCTCTAGAAAAACAGGACTTGAAATAGATAGAAGAACAAATGGACTTATAGTAAATGAGATGATGGAAACAAGTGCATCAGGAATATTTGCTTGTGGAAACGTTGTTCATGTACATGACCTTGTGGATTTTGTTAGTGCTGAAGCTAGAAAAGCTGGAGCAGCAGCAGCAAAATATATAAAAGATGAGGTTAAAGATGGAGAATATAAAGAAATCATAAATGGTAAGGGAATTACATATACAGTTCCTCAAAAATTCAGAGCTGAAAATATAGATAAAGCTCTTGAAATATTTATGAGAGTAAATAATATCTATAAAAATGTAAAACTTGAAGTTAAAGATGAAGAGAAAGTATTGATGAGTTTAAATAAACAACATTTAGCTCCTGGAGAGATGGAAAAAGTAATGGTTCCTAAGAAGATTTTAGATACTATGGTAGGTAAGAGCTTAACTGTTGAAGTAACAGGTGGTGATAAATAATGAAAAAGAATATGATATGTATAGTTTGTCCAATGGGATGTCATCTTACAGTTGACACTGAGACTCTTGAAGTAACTGGAAACACTTGCCCAAGAGGAGAAAAATATGGTAAAGAGGAGCTTACTGCACCTAAGAGAGTAATAACTTCTACTGTAAGAATTAAAGGTGGAATCCATAATAGAGTATCTGTTAAAACAAATGATGCTATTCCGAAAGAGTTAAACTTTAAATGTATGGAACTTTTGAAAGATGTAGAACTTGTTTCACCAGTAAAAAGAGGGGATGTTGTAATAAAAAATGTGCTTAACACTGGTGTAGATGTAGTTGTAACTAGAGATATGTAATAATTTTATATATTTATTATTTCCCAATATAAATAATAGTATATAAGTAAAAGGGCTAGAGTAGGTATTTTACTTACTCAGCCCTTTTATAAATTAAATTGCTATATTTTTAATAAAGTATAATTCCTAAAATACCAGAACCTATAAGAAGAGGAATAACTCCAATATTCCACTTTAATGATAAGACTATTGCTCCTAAAAAGATAATATAACTTTTTAAATCAATAAAGTTTTCAGGTTTTAAAAGTGATAGTCCAGCTGCTAAAATTAATCCTAAAACTGCTGGACGAAGAGCTTTAAATGCTCTGTCTACCACTAAAGAATTTTTAAATCTATGTAGAAACATTATGATTAATGCTAAAACTAAAAAAGATGGTAATACAACTCCAAAAGTTGTAAACATAGAACCAAAGACAGTTCCAGTTACCTTATAACCTATATATGTTGCAGAGTTAATAGCTATAGGTCCTGGAGTTACTTGAGAAAGAGCTACTATCTCTGTAAACTCCCCTGTTGTTATCCATTGAAATCTTTCAACTACATCCTTTTGTATCAGCGACAGTACTGTGTAACCACCACCGAAACTAAATAATCCTATTTTAAAGAATACTAAAAAAAGCTGTAAATATATCATTTTTTCCCCCTCTTATCTTTCCAAGCAAAATAAATATTTCCTACAACCATTGTAATAATAATAACTGAAATTGGGGATAAAGGTGTATAAGCTACTAAAAAACCTATGCTTAGAGGTATAATCGAAGTTTTTAAATTTACCTTTGCTCCCTTTGCCATCTTTATAACAGAAATAAAAATTAGTGCTACTGTAACAGGTTTTATTCCATTAAAGAAAGCTGTAAATATAGGGGAGTTTCTAACAGATGATAAAGTTGTTGCCAAAATAAGAATCATAATAAATGATGGCAATACAGCTCCAAGTGCTGCTACAATAGCTCCGAACTTACCAGCAATTTTAGCCCCTGTGATAATAGCTGTATTTACTGCTAAAATTCCTGGTGTAGATTGAGCGATGGCTAGTCCGTCTACAAACTCTTCATCATTTAACCAACCATTTTTATCTACTAGAGCTTCTTTTATCAATGGTACCATAGCATATCCACCACCAATAGTGAAAGCTCCTATTTTAAAAAATACTAAAAATAATCTAAAATATATATTCTTTTTCAATAGTTTTTCATCCTTTCTTTTTATTTTAAATTTAGCTCCATTTTCATATCAGATTCTATATATTTATTATCTATAAGAGGGATTTCAACAAATTTATATTTTTTATATAGATTTATTGCAGGAATTAGATTATGATTTGTAAATAGATAGATTTTCTTTGTACTATTTTCTCTAGCAAATTTAATTGCTACTTTCATTAATCTCTCTCCTATACCTAGCTTTTTATACTTTTCAGTTACAGCTAATTTTGCAAGTTCATATGAATTGTCACTAGATTTTATCATTGTTACTGTACCAACTGTTGTATTATTAACCAGTGCAAACCAAATCATTCCACCATTATTTAAAACTGATTCATAAGGGTGTTCAATTATCTCTAAATCTCCAGATTCAACAGAAACATATTTTTCTAACCACTCTATTGAGAGATCAATATAGGCTTTTGCAAATCTATCTTTCCACTTAGCAATTTTAATTTCCATATTATACCCCACTTAAATTTGATATTTTCCCTATCTTTTATGATACCTTATTTTCAGATTTTTATCTAGTGTA
>UQQO01000041.1 GCA_900543175.1 uncultured Fusobacterium sp. | reverse complement strand
AATTAAATCTTATAAAAGATTATTTAGTTTATAGATAATAGTTAAATAGAAAAAGAGCTGAGTAAATTAATTTACAACAGCTCCAATTAAAATCATTATTTTGTTTTATAAGAAGGGATTATCTCTTCCTCTTCATCATATCTTGAATCTAGTGTACCTCTTCTATCTCTATCATCAAAGTAGAAACTTTTGTTTTTAGGTATTGTACAGAAAACCTTTTCTCCAGGATTTACTATCTGTCCCTCTTTAATAAACACAGCTCCACTGATGTAATCAAGGATTCTTTGTGACTCCTCCTCTTTAAGATCAAATAGATTGATATGTACTATTTTTTCCTGTTTTATATACTCTACACATTTTGTACAGTCCTCAAATTTTGAAGGCTTTATAAAAACGATATCATATTCTTTCTCCATGCTACTCTCTCCTTTACCCTTTAATTAGAACAACTATATAATAAGAATACTATTTTATTTGATTTTTTTCAACTTTTTATTTTCTTATCTTTACAATAGCTGGAGTTGTAAAGTTTTCTCCACTGTATCTTAAAGTAGAGGCATCCTCTCCAATATATCCAGTAACTATTGCTCTACCTACTAATTTCTCTTCATACCCTAGAATCTCCCCTCTATATTCAATAGGTGCTCCTAGTTTATATACTTCCATCTCTGTTCCAATTTTTAAATTGCTATTTACTCCAGAGTTTATAATAATATTACTTCCAGATTTTTTAACAACAGCAGCACTCCAAGGTGTTGAATCAACTCTTCTAACTATCTTTTCAACTCCTTGAATTACAGCAGCTCTAAAAGCTTCCTCTTCTAAGTTATTATATGAACCATAAGTTCCTGTTCCCAATATTGTACTAAACTCAACTCTTGAGCTTCCTTCTCCAGTTTCGGTCCAAACTTTTCCAGTAGTTACATCTATAACTTTTAATTCAATTACAACTTCAGCCCTTTGCTCCTTGCTTTTAGAGATAATAGATTTATTCCCTGTTGTGTTAAGTGCATATTTAGTAACGCTTCCAACTACAATATAATCTGTATCTAAGAATTTTTGTTTAGCTAAAAGAGATTTTTGCCCCAATGAATCTGAAAAAGCAAGTTCTTCCATAACTGTATCCAAATCTTCTCTCTCTAATACAGTAAATCTACCACTGTTAGAGAACTCAGATACTAAGATATCCTTTGTTGTAGAATCAGTTCTAGGAGTTCCAAATCTTGTATAATTTTTAACTTTACCTATAACCACCCTGCTTTTTGGAAGTTTGTTTTCTTTGTAACTGTCATACTCTCTAAGAGATGTTATCTTATCATCTTTTCTTATGCTACTTTCTATAGTTGTCTTACCACAACCAGCAAGAGCAAATAGTGCAGTAGCTAGAATCACAATTTTTTTATTTATCATCTTTAACACTCCCTAAAGATTTTCCATTACTATTTTTAAAATCTCTTCTGGTGGAAGTTCACTTGAGAAACCAGCAGCTTTCTTATGTCCCCCGCCACCAAATAAAGCAGCAACTACATTTACATCTTTATCAGTTTTACTTCTCATACTTCCTTTAATTATTCCAGGTTTATCCTCTCTCAAGAAAAGAGAGATATCAGCCTTTTCATAAGAGATTAACTTTTCAACTATATTTTCAGTATCTTCTTTTCTTCCACCAACTTTTAACATATCTTCATTTGAAAGGAAGAAGTAAGCTAACTCTTTTTCAGGATAGAATTCCATCTCATACATAGCTTGTCCAAGAAGTTTCATAGCAGCAAGACTCCGTCTATTCCAAAACTCTTTGATAATTTTAGAGTTATTAACTCCAATATTTACAAGATCTCCAGCCATTTCAAAAGTTTTTACAGTTACATTATCATGTTGGAAGTTTCCTGTATCATTTACAAGTCCGACATATAGTGCTTCTCCAATATTTACATCAATATCTATATTACAGAATTTTAAAAATCTATAAATAATCTCACTTGTTGAAGATATATTTAAAACATAGTTTAAGTTTGCATATTCAGGGTTGCTAATGTGATGATCTATATTGATTATATAGCTATCTTTTATTAGATCTTTCATCACTCCAGTTCTCTCAATAGTTGCACTATCTACACATATAGCTAGATCAAAATCATACTCTTTTTCACTATCATATAGCTCTACCCTATCACTTAATTTTAAAAATCTCACTCTATCAGGTATCTTATCTTGTAGAATAAATCTTACATTACAATCTCTATTTAGTTTCTCTATTCCACCTAAAAGAGCTAATCCAGCTCCAATAGCATCTCCATCAGGATTTACATGAGCAGTTATAATTATCTTTTTACTTTCCAATATCTTTTCTTTTATCTTTTGCATTATTCCTCCAAACTATTCAGTTAATAGTTTTCTCTCCTCCTCAGTCATTCTCTTCAATCCTTCACGATAAAGTTTTTCAGGGTCATGTCCAAGTTTAATTGCCATCAAGTTCATAACTGCTATCTCTACCATAGCAGCAGCATTTCTTCCAGAAGAGATATATAAAATAAATTTAGCTATCTTATTACCAAGAATTTCAGAAGATGTACTTTGATAATCTACTGCTGTCATATAGTTATCTCTCTCTTGCTCTTTAAGTTCAATAATAATATCTAATTTCTTATTGATTCTAACAGCACCTAGTCCATAAAGAGTTTTTATATCTATTATTCCCAAACCTCTAATCTCCATAAAATATGGAAGAGTAGCTGATTTTCCAATAATATCTCCACTTACATCTTTAACAAATTTTACCAAGTCATCTGCTACAAGTCTATGTCCTCTATGAATCAACTCAAGAGCAGTTTCACTTTTTCCAATTCCACTTCTACCTACAAGCAATACTCCAAAACCATAAAGCTCTAGAAATACCCCATGTAATGAGATACTTGGTGTGAAATATGTCTCTAAAAATCCATTAAAGTTTGCTATTATTTGAGATGCTTTTCTATATGGTGCTCTACATAAGATAGTTTTAGTTTCTTTTATTAAGTCTAAAAAATAATCTGGCACTTCAGCATCTGAAGTAAGTACAATCACTGGGAAATTAAATTCTAAATATCTTTTTAAGTTCTCTATTCTTTTAGCTTCATCTAAGCTACTTAAATATTTAAACTCTACCTTTGAAAATAGTTGTACCCCAGTATAACCTTCATCTTCATACATATCTACATATCCAGAAAGTGCCAATGAAGGTCTGTGAATACCAGTTACTTTTATAAATGTACTCTCTAACATATCTTCACCATGAAGAACTTTTAAATTAAACTCATCTTTTAATTTTTTTACTGGAAGTTTTTTCTCATTCATATTTTCTCCCTGTTTTGCTCTATTAGCCATTATTATTTTTTGAGATTCTTTCATAAAATATTCAGCAGAATTTACACCCATTTTCTTCAATCTATAATTTAAAGCTGCTGTTTCCAAAATTATAGCAAGGTTTCTTCCTCTTCTTACAGGTATTACAAGTTTTAAGATTTTCTCTCCTAAAAACTCCTCATAAACCTCATCCAATCCTAATCTATCATAGAATTTTTTTTCATTCCACTCCTCTAAAACTACAAGCATATCTATTCTTTTCATTTTTCTTGTAGCTTTGATTCCAAATTGAGTAGTGACGTCTATTTGACTTCCATCTGTATTTTGTATGAAGAAGTGGCTATCCATTTGAGATTTATCAAAACGGTTGTAACCCTCTAGATCGTTTTCAGCCATTCTTCTGATAATAAGATTATTATCTGTAACAAGTTTATGTCCTCTTTCTAGCAGTTCAATAGTAACTCCAAGTTTTGCATCTTCATAACCAGTAAGGAGAACTCCAACTCCCATAATTTCAAGGAGCATATACCCATTTATCATCTTTTCCTCTGCTAACTCTTTAGAAAGGAAAAACTTTAGCTCCCTTATTGTTTTTGTAGTTCTCATAGGACTTTTTAAAATTGTCTTATTATTTTTCTTAGCTCCAGCAATCATCTCAGGGGTAACCTTTGTTTCAGCTGTTATAATAAGAGCAGGGAAACCATATGAAAAATATTTATCCCACATTTCAGCTTTTTTTTCACAAGGAAGAGTGTCTACAAATCTTGCCTCTTTTTTACCATAAATATGCAGATATTTGTTTAACTCTTCGCCTTTCTCATCAAAAAAACCTATTAACTCATATCCTACATGGTATAAACTAGGGAGTTTAAGTTGAAAATCCAAATCTCCCTCATTTATAACTTCCATATTAAAATGTTCCACTAATTTTCTAACTGTAAATATCTCTTCAAATTTTCTCATAATTTACAACTCCTTTTACTGAGAAAAATCTTATTAATTTCCTAACATCTCTATCTCTTTAAAACCACTACTTTTCTCTTTTTTAGGTTGCTCATTTTTTATGTTTGAATTTATTTTTTCCTCTTTTATCTCTATATTTTCCTTAGGTTTTTCCACTTTTCTTTCAACTTCATGGATCTTTACCTTAGGAAGATCTTCACGTTTTTTAGTAGTTTTTTCTATACTCTCAATCTTTGTTTTTTTAATATTTACAGCTCCCTTTGGAATATTTTCTTTACTCTCTTTTGAGACTGTTTTATTAACTTTTTTAACTACTTCCTCTTTTTTTACACTCTCTTGAACCTTAGGCTTTTCAACTATTTTTTCAACAGGCTTACTCTCTTTTTTATCTGCTATACTTTCATTAGAATTAGGAGCTACATCTTTTGAACTATCTTCTTTTAATTTCTCTTCAGCTAATTTTTCAGCTTCAAGTTTCTTTTGTTCTTCAATAGCTTTTAGTTCTTCTAGTTTTCTTAACTCTTCTAGCCTTTTCTCCTCAGCTTCAAGACGTTTTTTCTCTTTAAATTTTTTATCCTCTTTTATATAGTTTTTGTCTAGATAGAAATTGTCCTCTCTTCTAATAAAAGAAGTTGAAACTTTAGTAAAAAGAGTCTCCTTTTTATTTTCTACTCCTCTTTTAACTTTTTTATACTCTTCATACATCTGATATTCATAAAATAGAAAACCAAAGAATACAACAAGTTTAATAAAAAAAGAAAAAGCTCCACTTTTTTTAGTCATTTATTTCCTCTTTAAATTTACTTAATAGGTAGAAAGAACCACAAATTAAAATAATCTTTTTATTCATATTTTTTGCTTGTTCAAAAGCTTTTACTATATCATTTTCTACACTACAACCACTTTTATCATCTATCAGATCATAGATTTCTTCGCCAACAGTTCCACGAGGATTTTCTGCTAAAGATGTAAAAATTATATTTGAAGTTACAGATCTTAGAATTTCTAATATTTTTTTTCTATCCTTATCTTTCAAAATTGAAACTATTGCTACTACCTCATCTGGAGTAAATCCCTTTTCTACAACTTTTTTAAGCTCTGTCATTCCATCAGGGTTGTGTGCCCCATCAAGAATAACCAATGGATTTGAACTATATCTTTCAAATCTACATTGCCACACAGTTTTTTCACTAGCTCTTTTTATAGTTTCTTTATCTATTCCTAATTCAATAGCAGCCTCATATGCACATAGGAAATTCTTTACTTGATACTCTCCAAATAGTGAGAAATTATATTTTTCATCTCCTATTTCAATTTTAGTAACAAAATTATCAAAGTCTAAGCTCCATTTTCTATTTGCATATTTTTCTAAAACATTTACTACATGAGCTTTTTCTTCATAAATTGCTTTTAAAAATTCTGGATCACTATCAGCAACAATAACTTTTAATGTATCTTTTATAATTCCAGCCTTTTCTTTAGCTATTTTATAGATAGTATCTCCTAAATATTCAGTATGATCTAATGTTACATTTGTAATAATACAAAGCTCTGCATCAACTACATTTGTAGCATCAAATCTTCCACCCATACCTGTTTCAAGTACTACATAATCAGCTTTTTTATCTTGGAAATATTTAAACATCATAGCAGTAGTTACTTCAAAAAATGTAGGTTTTACCCCTGCTCTTTCAATAGCTTTTTTAACTTCATCGTAGTAATAAGCTATCTCTTCATCTGAAATATCTTCTCCGTTCATTCTAATTCTTTCATTAAATTTTAAAATATGTGGAGAAGTGTATTTTCCAACTTTATATCCAGCTTCAAGAAGTATAGTTTCCAATGTAGTAGCAGTTGATCCCTTACCATTAGTTCCTGCTATATGAATTATCTTATAACTCTTTTCTGGATTTCCTAACTCTTTACAAATTTTTTCTATATTTTCTAAACCTAATTTTATTCCGTGCATAGAATAAGAGTAAAGTTCATCTAATAATTGATCTATATTCATTTTTACCTCTTTATTTAACTAAATATTAACTATATTCTTTCTAAAATTCCTTCAATTATTGTTTTAGAATTTTTAGCAGCAAGTTTTACAAATTCTGGGAAATCTACTTTTGCATCGTGATTAGCTTTGTCAGATATAGCTCTTATAATAAGGAATGGCATTTTAAATACATGACAAACATGAGCCACAGCAGCCCCTTCCATCTCTGTACAATCAGCATTAAAAGTATCTCTTAACCATTTTATCTTTTCAACTGATGCAACAAACTCATCTCCACTAACAATACGTCCCTTTCTAACTTTTTCTCTTCCAAATTTTTCAACAGCAACAGAGTAAGCAAGATCTACAAGGTCTTTATCAGTTTCAAATATATATGTATCCATTCTAGGAATTTGACCAAGATCATATCCAAAAGCTGTACTATCAAAGTCATGTTCTATTTGATCTACTCCAATAACGATATCTCCTATATTGATATCTGGATTTGTTCCCCCTGCTACTCCTGTAAATAAAACCTTTGATACTTTAAAGTGTTCTATCATTAAAGTTGCACATATAGCAGCATTTACTTTTCCAATTCCACCTTCAACTAATACAACCTCTTTATTTAAAAGATTACCCTTAAAAAATTCAAGATTTCCAATTTTTTCAACTTGAATATCAGTCATAATATTTTTTAATTCTATTACCTCTTCATTCATAGCTCCAATTATACCTATTCTCATTATTTTTCCACCTCTATATTAATTATTTTTTGTTTTTTCTTCTTTTAAAATTATATCATATGAACACTTATTAAGCAATTAAGATACCCAAATTTCTAAATTTATGTTATAATAATTTAGTATTAATATTTTAGTGTAGGTGGTACTTTTTATGATATATAGATTACAATACTGGATAGTTATGATTTTTAGATTTATTCTTCTACTTTTCCCTCAGAAATTGAGATTTAAGTTTGCTGAATTTTTAGGTTGGTTAGGATATGTAGCTATAAAGAAACGTCGTGAAACTGCTCTTATGAATCTGAAACTAGCTTTTCCAAATAAAAGTGATAAAGAGAGAGAGGAGATAGCTCTTGAATCATATAAGATTATGTTGAAAGCTTTTTTATGTTCACTTTGGTTTAAAGAGTATTTCAAAAATAAAGAGAATGTAAAAACTGTAAATAAAGAAGCCTTTGAAAAAGCTTATGCAAAGGGAAAGGGAGTTATTGTTGCTCTTATGCACATGGGAAATATGGAAGCAAGTGTAAAAGCTGTTGATGGTTATAGTCTTGTTACTGTCGCTAAGAAACAGAGAAATCCATATATTGATGATTTTATCACAGAAAGCAGAGAACGTGATCTTAACTTAACTCTTTTGAAGAAAAGTAAGGGAACAAGTAAAGAGCTTATTAAAAGACTGAACAATCAAAATATTATTGCTCTTTTTAGTGACCATAGAGACAAGGGAGCTATTGTTGATTTCTTTGGTGAAAGTGCAAAAGCCCCTACTGGTGCTGTTTCTTTAGCTCTAAAATTTGATATTCCACTACTTTTAGTTTACAATACTTTCAATGAAGATAATAGTTGTACTGTCCATGTCTTAGATGAGATTGAACTTATAAAAACTGATAGTTTTAAAGATGATGTTATCAATAATACACAAAATCTTATTCATAAAATGGAAGATGTTATTAGAGAGTATCCTGAACAATGGATGTGGTTCCATGATAGATGGAATCTATATAGCAAATATTCTAAATTAAAAAAGAATAAGTGATTTTAAATTTCAAGAGAGAATAAATATACCAATCTATTTATTCTCTTTTATTTATCTTTATAATAAAAAAAGCTGAGTAACATAATCATTACCCAGCTTAAAATTATATCTTAATTATTTAGAACTTTTAGCAAAATCAGCTGCATTTTCTCCAGCAGTTTTTCCATAAACTGTAATATCAGTTACAGCATTTCCACCAATTCTGTTAGCTCCGTGTACTCCACCAGTAATTTCTCCAGCAGCAAATAATCCAGGAATTACTTTTCCATCAGCAGTAAGTACTTCAGCATTTGTATTGATACGTACTCCACCCATTGTGTGGTGAACAGCAGGTGATACTTCAATAGCATAGAAAGGAGCTTTTACAAGTTCTCTAGGTAAAGCAGTTTTACCAAAATCTTTATCTTCTCCAGCTTTTACATATCCATTGTATTTAGCCATAGTATCAACTAAACCTTTAGCATCTACACCAATTTTTCCAGCTAATTCTTCAACAGTTGCACCTTCAACAGTAAATCCTTTTCTTACATAACCATTGATTGCTCCTAGTTTTTCTCTTACTTCTTGGTCAAATACTAAGAAAGCACTTTTTCCAGTTTGCTCAAGTTCAGCTTTAGAAACAACGTCTCTAGTTTCAAGTTCGCTTACAAATCTCTTTCCTTCTCTGTTTACAAGGATAGCTCCCTCTCCTCTAACTGCTTCAGTGATCATAGCAGTTTTCTTATGTACTACTGTAGGGTGAGTTTGAATTTCAGTCATATCAACTAAATCTCCTCCAACAGCTTTAACCATTTTGATTCCCTCTCCAGTGATAGCAGGGCTGTTAGTTGATCCAAATCCCTCTAATGATGGTTTGTATTCAGCTACCATTTTAGCATTAGCTCCAAATCCTCCAGTTGCCATTACAACAGCTTTTGCAGTGATATTGTAAGTTTCACCTTTGTGTTTTACTTCAACACCAGTAACTTTATCACCAGTTTTTATTAATTTAGTAACTTCACTTTCAGTTCTTACATCAATTCCATCTTTTTCAGCAGTTTCAGCAAGAGCATCAACGATAACTGGTCCAACAGCTTGTCCACCAGCTGGTCTGTGAGTTCTCTTTGCACTTTGTCCTCCAGTGAATACAACTTCACTAAGATCTGCTCCTCTTTCTGTTAACCAATCGATAATATTAGCTGAATCAGTAGTAAGTTTTTTTACTAATTCAGGGTTGTTAACGTTTTTTCCACCTTTCATAGTGTCATTGTAGAATAGTTCAGCATTATCTTCTATTCCTAATTTCTTTTGTAGCTTAGTGTTAGCAGCATTGATACCAGCTGTTGCATAGTTAGTATTTCCTCCTAACATTAACATTTTTTCTACTAAAACTACATTAGCACCTTTTTCTTTAGCAGCGATAGCAGCTGAAAGTCCAGCTCCTCCTCCTCCAACAACAACTACATCAGTAGTAATATTTTCAGCTCCATAACTAGCAGCAAATGTCATAGCAGCTAATAAGCACATAAGTTTTTTTCTCATTTTCCCACCTCAAAATTATTTTATATACAGAGTTTAACCCTCTATTTATATTATATATTATTTTACAAAAAAATGTCAACAATTAATATCTACTTTTATATAGTTTTAAAATATTATTTTTCTTCAGCAATAACTTCATTTAAAGCTTTTTCAAACTCATCTCTACTTATGCCATATCTGTTTAATCTTGAAAGAAATTGTTTTCCATTAGAATATCCTATTCCCAACTTTCCACCAACTCTTTCTCTTCTGATACTTGCTTCATTGTTTCCAACAAGTCCACAGTCCATTAAATAACTCATATCAAAAGTTTCTACAATATTTTCTAGCACACTGCATCTAGCTTTTTCTAAGGCATTGATTATAGCTTCAGGATTAGCATTTTCAACTCCTACATCTCCATCTTTTGTTCCCTCTATTCTTCTGATATAGGCATCCTTTGCTTCTGGAAAAAATTTATGAATATACTTTCTAATCTCTTCTCCAGCATGGTCAGGATCTGTTAAGATAATAATCCCTCTATTTTTATTAGCCACTCTTATTTTCTCAATAGTTCCAGCTTTTCTCACTGCAAACCCATTTACTTGAATTATCTCTGCATCAACAGCAGCTTTTACTGCTGAAATATCATCTCTTCCCTCAACTACTATTATCTCTTTAATCTTTTTCTTCATTTTTACCTCTCATTAAATCTAACTTAATTTTTTACCATATTATTGTATCAGAAATTCAAGAAAAATAATAGTAAAAATAAGAATAAAGTTAATTTATTGGTACAAAAAAATAAAAAAGGTGTTAATACATTTAAGTACCAACACCAAAGATTATATATCTTTTTTAAATCTTTTCAGGCTTTGCCACAACAATATTCTTTTCATTTACATATGTAACAAACCCTGGTTTTCCACCTTTTGGCTTATTTATATATCTCTTTTGAGTATAGTCAACACTTATTTTATCCCCTGTACTACTCTTAGAATAGAAAGCGGCTACCTCTGCTCCCTTCATAAGCATCTCATATGTCACTACACTTGCTTTTATAATAACATGTGATCCTGGAATATTTTTTGAGTGTAGCCAAATATCATTTTTTTCAGCTACTTTAAAAGTAAGGTTATCATTTTCAATATTGTTTCTTCCATATAAAATTCTATAATTTTCAAATTCAAGAATCCCATATCCTATCTCTTTATTGACTTTTTTCTTATTACCTTTCTTTTGCTGAACTTTTAAATATCCCTGTGCAATTAACTCATCTTGAATCAATTTCAAGTTGTTAGTATCATCACTACTATCAATAAAAAGTTTAACACTGTTTAGATACTCTAACTCCTCATTAATCTCTCTATTTCTTCTAGCATTAGCTTCCATTCCTCTTTTTAACTTATTGTACTTTTTATATGTTTTTTCAAGGTTCTCTTGTGGAGAAAGTTGAGGTTCTAAAGGAATTTCAATCTCTTTATTATTGTAAAAATCATAAGTTTTTAAGCTTGTCATACCTCTCTTTATAGAGTATATTGAGGCAGCTAAAATATCTCCTAGCTCCTTATACTTTTCAAAATCACTTTTCTCTTCAGCTTCAGCCTTTAGAAGAGAAAGAATCTTATTGTTCTTTTTTACCTTTTTATTAATATTATCTAACAATCTTGTTTTTAGAGTATCAAAGGAACTAGACAGATTTTCAGTGTTGATATAGTAGTTTATAACCTCTCTAAAACTATCAAACTCCAACACCTCATCATATTTTTCCTTTGGTATAATATTTAAAACTGTTCCTAAAACAATTCTTTTATTATTTAAAAATATTTTTGGTGATAGAGGGGCATCTAATATATTTTTAAAATCACAATAATCTTTTATATTAGAAACTGTCAATTTTCCAATTCCCTCTACATTTTTAAGAAGAGTTTTTTCCTCTACAAATCTATTAAACTCCTCTTCTCCTACCTCAATAGGAGATATTTTTTCATCTATTACAGGTTGCTCATATTGTAACCCTGGGAACATAGCTCTCAATCTATTTTCCTCAAGAGAGAAACGTTTTAATAGATCTACTATCTTATTATCCCCATCAACTAGAATAAAGTTAGAATATTTTCCCATAATCTCAAAAATTATAGAGTAGTTCTTCACCTCTCCAAGCTCATTTATTCTAGCAAATTTAAATACCAATATTCTATCAAAACCAAGTTGCTCTACATCTGTCAACATAGCATTTAATAGATGTTTTCTCATATTAGCTGCAAGTCCTGTACTATTTTCTAAAACTCCCTCTTTAGAGTTTGAGATATAGCAAATAGGAAAAGTAGGGTTACAAGAGAAAACTAACTCTGTTTTTCCAAAGAAAACTGACAGTGATGTCTCAGTATTTTTTGTTATCTTATTTATCTTTTTCCCTGCAAGCTCTCTTTTTAATTCATCTTTTATCTTATTTAGTGATATTCCATCAATGTAAAACATATGCACTCCTATGTTAATTAATCTTTTTTAATTCCAATAAGATTTTTAGCATCAAGAATATCAAGTACTAAAAGTTCTCCATCATTTTTCTTCAAAATAAAGTTATCTTTATTATCACTTTCCATAATCTCTATAACTGTAAAGTTTTCAACTCCATGGCTAGCAAAATAGTTTTGAACTATTGGAGTTCCTTTAATTTCAACTATTGATACTATACTTCCAACAGGGAAATCAGTAATTACAAGTGGTCTGAAATCATTTGTTTTCTTTTTCAAAGAATCAAGGATAACTTCAAATACACTTATAAAGTGTTCTAACTCCTCTTTTGGAATATTTTCTGTGATACTTGACATAATCATTTTGTGATAGTTGTTGTGATAAGTTAATGCACTAGTTCCTTTAGGAGTAAGTGAAACAAAAACCTTTCTTCTATCTGAATTTGATCTAACTCTTGCTATAAATCCTTTTTCTGTAAGTTTAGAAACAGCAACAGTAGCTGTTCCCATTGTAATTCCAATCTTATCTGATAACTCATTCATAGTTAATGAGTCTTGTCCTATTGCTTCTATCAAATGAAGTTCTGTATGAGTAAGACATTTTATCCCTCTTTTTAGAGCCATATCTTCACTTTTAAAAAATAGTTTATAGAAGTTCCCCAATAATTCATCTACCTTTTTAATATTTGCACTCATATTTTATCCTCTCTTTAATAAATTTATTCTTTCCTCATAATCTCCTGAAAATACATAAGAACCAGCAACAAATATATTTGCTCCAGCTTCGATACATTGTCCAATAGTATCAGCTGTAATTCCTCCATCAACTTGGATATCTACATCTTTGCTCAATGCTCTAACATCTTTTATCTTTTCAACTGCACTTGGTATAAATTTTTGTCCTCCGAATCCTGGGTTTACACTCATAACAAGTACCATATCAATATCATTGATAATATATTTTAATACATCAACTGGAGTGGCAGGGTTTAAAGATACTCCTGCTTTTATTCCGTGAGCTTTTATCTGTTGAATAACTCTGTGAAGATGTAGTGTAGATTCAGCATGAACAGTTATTAAATCTGCTCCAGCTTTTACAAAGTCATCAATATATCTTTCAGGTCTATCTATCATTAAGTGCACATCAAAAACAAGTTTAGTTCTATTTCTTACAGCTTTTACAACAGGAGCTCCAAAAGTGATATTAGGCACGAAAATTCCATCCATAACATCTATATGTACATAGTCTGCACCTGCTCTATCTATTGCCTCAATCTCTTCCCCTAATCTGCTAAAATCTGCTGACAGTATTGAAGGAGCTATTTTAATATTTTTATTCATATTTATTCCACCTCTCATTTTTTAGTTTTTCATATATTCTTTTGTAAAATTCATATCTAGTTTGTGAGATCAATCCCTCTTCTACCCTACTTTTAATTATACAACCTGGCTCATTTAAATGCAAACAATTATGGAATTTACAGCTCTCTTCCACAGTAAATTCTGGGAAAAGTCCAATCAATTCTTGAGCATCTTTAATATCTGGTAGCTCAACTGATGAGAACCCTGGGGTATCAATAATATATCCTCCATCTTTCAATGGTAAAAGATTTGTATCCTTTGTTGTATGTTTTCCTCTCTTTAATCTCTTGCTTGTCTCTCCAGTTTCGAGCTTTTTAGTAGTTTGTAGAAGATTGATAATACTTGATTTTCCTACTCCACTAGGTCCTCCAAAAGCTGTTATCTTATCTTTAATAAAAGCTTTTAGCTCTTCAACTCCAATATTTTCTCTTTCTGATACAAGAAAATATGGTATATTTAATTGTTTTAAAAATTCTAAATTCTTTTTAATATCTTCAATCTCTTCCTCTGTCAAGAGATCTATCTTATTTACAACAATAATTGGAGATATTTTGTAATAGAAGCCTCTAAGAATTAGAATATTTAATCTTTCATAATCTATTGCAGGATCTTTTCCAGCAAATTGTATTACTAAATAATCTATATTTGCCACCAAAGGTCTCTCAACTAGATTTTTTCTCTTTTCTACTTTTATAATAGCATTGTCCTCAGATATCTCAACTATATCTCCAACAACACAATTTTGCTTGTCATCTTTTCTTTTTAAAATCCCTCTAAGCTTACACTCATAAACTTGTTCATCAACTTTTACATAATAAAAACCTTGTATCTTATTTATAACAATACCTTTTATTTTTCTCCCTCCATACTACTTAATTTTATTTACAGTAATATCTATCTCTGTTCCTGCTGGAACTTTTCTTCCTGAAACTATACTTGTTTCAATAACAACACCATCTGGTATCTCTGCCAATGATACATAATTAATCTTCCCTACAAGTAGTGAGCTTTCACTTAAAAGAGTTTCAGCATCATTTACATCAACTCCGATGATATCAGGCATTTTTGTTTCCATCATCTGCTCTGAACTATTTATAAGAAAAGAGATTTTTTGTCCTTTCTTTAAAAGAGTATCTGTAGCTGGATCTGTGGCAATAACCTCATTATATGGAAGAGCTGCCTTTGTTGAGGCTACTCTATCAACTATTAATCCCTTTTGTTCAGCTATAGCTTTAGCATCAAGGAAGTTCATTCCCACAAGTTGTGGCACTTCTACTAGAGCCTCTCCTTTACTTACCCAAACCTTGATATTTCTATTTTTCTTTACAATACTATCTGGTTCAGGCTCTTGCATAAATATTTCACCTACTGGAAGATCTGAAAACTCATCTCCCATATTTCTAATGTTAAGATTGTTATCAGTTAAAAGTTCTTCAGCCTCTTCAAGAGTAAAGCTCTTTAAATCTGGTACTTTGTAGTAAGTTTCATTAAAATATGATTTTTCAAATATTTTTAATGAAAAGAATCCTGCTACACCTAGAGCTACAACTGTGATAAAAGAGAAAAAAACTAACTTTTTATTCATTTAATCCTCCTGAAAAAAATCAATTTATATACTATTTGATGATAACATATGAGCTAAAAAATATCAATAAACTTTTATTGTGAGATAGTTTGAAAATTTATCTGCTTTAAAAGAATAATATATTTTTAAATATAATTATAAAATCTAAAAGTTTTTTGATAATAAAAAGGGCATAGCCTAATGTTTAAACCACATATTAGTTATACCCATCTTTTTATGATTGACTCTTATTTTAAAAGCATAAATAAATGATAAACAGCCTCTTTTTCAGCTGGATTTAAAGAACTAAATGTAATAGCATATGGTAATTTTACATCAGATAAAAATTCTATTATCTCCTCTTTATATTTACTTTCTCTTAGATTTTCTTGTTCTAAAAATAATTTTTTATCATTTTCAGTATAAATTAATGCTCCACTACTTTTTCCAATAGAAAAAACTTTTATTCCCTCTGCATTACTTAATAATAAATTTGGTAATTCTAAAAAATCTAAATTAATTTCTGAATTATTTAATTCAAAGTTATCAATAAATTTTTTAATATGAAAATAATTTTCAACATCA
>UQQO01000040.1 GCA_900543175.1 uncultured Fusobacterium sp. | reverse complement strand
AGAAAAATGTTAACTTGGACTGAAAGAATATATAGAGATTTCAAGCGGAATCCACTCTCTTGTAACAAGTGTGGAACTTCTATGGAGTTAATGTATTTATATCATTATAAATATGGATTCTTTCTTCCTAAGATTAAAATTTACATCTCTCCACCATAATAATATGCGCTTAATAATTTTACATTGCACATCTGACCCATGTGTTTTTTTGTAATTCTCAAAAATCTCTATATTTAATATTATACTAAAATTTCTTCTATTTTAGTCAATTATTTTTAATATTTTTTTATTTTTTTGAATTTTAAAATCTATACTTTCCTAATTAATAAAAATGGCTCAGTAAAACTACCAAGCCATTTCAATTAATTATCTATATAGAACACCTATATCTTTTCTACAATATTTACCTGTAAATTCTATCTTTTCAGCATCTGCATAAGCTTTAGCTCTAGCATCTTCAAGGTTATCTCCAACTGCTACAACATTAAGAACTCTTCCTCCACTTGTTAGAAGTTTTCCATCTTCAGCTTTTGCTCCAGCTACAAATACCATATTGTCAACTTTATCAATTCCAGTTATCTCATAACCTTTAGTGTAAGCTTCTGGATATCCTCCTGATGCTAATACAACACAACAAGCTGACTTGTTACTCCACTTAACATCTGCATTAGCTAAATCACCCTCTAAACCACTTTCAAGTAGTTCAATAAAGTCTGATTCAAGAAGAGGTAATACAACTTGAGTTTCAGGATCTCCCATTCTCATATTGTATTCAAGAAGATAAACTCCCTTATCTGTAATCATAAGTCCAAAGAAGATAACTCCAGCAAAGTTCATTCCCTCAGCTTTTATTCCTTCTAATGTAGGATTCATAATTCCGTTTATAAAGGCATCATAAACCTCTTTAGTTACATAAGGGTTAGGAGCTATTGTTCCCATTCCTCCTGTATTAAGTCCAGTTTCTTTCTCTCCTATTTTTTTATGATCTTTAGCAGAGATAAATGGAAGTATAACTTTAGAATCTGTTACTGATAGTATAGAAGCTTCTACTCCATCAAGGAACTCTTCAACAACTATCTTTTCTCCAGCAGCACTGAATACTTTATCTACCATTATTTCATCTACAGCTTTTAAAGCTTCTTCTAAGTTTTGGCAAATTAAAACTCCTTTTCCTGCTGCTAGTCCACTAGCTTTTACAACTAATGGGAATTCACAAGTTTTTATATACTCTTTAGCTTTATCTACTTCAGTAAATACTTCGTAAGCTGCTGTTTTAACTCCATATTTTTTCATAAAGTCTTTAGCATAAGCTTTTGACCCTTCAAGTAGAGCAGCTTTTTTATCTGGTCCAAATATTTTTAAACCTTTCTCTTGGAATCTATCAACTATACCATCTACTAGAAGTTCTTCACTTCCAACAATTGTTAAATCTATTTTTTCTTTTAATGCAAATTCTAAAAGTTCATCTATCCCTTTTACATTTACATTTTCACCTTTAGGAAGCATTGCTGTTCCACCATTTCCAGGTGCACAAAATACTTTTTCTACTTTCTCATTTTGACTTACTTTCCAGCAGATAGCATGTTCTCTTCCACCACTACCAACTACCAATATTTTCATATCTCAATATCTCCCCTTTATTTAATATTAGTGTTTGAAATGTCTCATTCCTGTGAATACCATTGAGATTCCATGTTCGTTACAAGCATCAATAGATTCTTTATCTCTAATAGATCCACCTGGTTGAATTATAGCTTTAATTCCAGCTTTAGCACAAGTATCTACAACATCTCTAAATGGGAAGAATGCGTCAGAAGCAAGGATAGCTCCCTCTATTCTTTCTCCAGCTCTTTCAATAGCTTGTTGAGTTGGCCATATTCTGTTTGTTTCTCCATTTCCAATTCCTACAGCCATTTTATCTTTTACTACTACAATAGCATTTGATTTAACATGTTTTACTATTTTCATTCCGAAAATTAAATTTTCCATCTCTTCAGCAGTAGGAGCTTTTTCAGTTACTGCTTCATAGTTAGTTGAGAAGCTTAAATCTTCATCTTGAACTAAAAGTCCTCCATCAACTTTAACCATATTGATCTTATCTTGTGGAGTATGGTGACATTTGATAACTCTTAGGTTTTTCTTAGTTTTTAAAACTTCTAATGCTTCTGGTGTGAAATCAGGAGCAATAACTATTTCTAGGAATATTTTAACCATCTCTTTAGCAGTTGCTTCATCAACAGTTTTATTTAATGCTACTATTCCTCCAAATATAGATACTGGGTCGCACTCATAAGCTTTAACATATGCATCATATACATTATCAGCTATAGCAGCTCCACATGGAGTTGAGTGTTTAAGTCCACAACAAGCTGGCTCTGTAAATTCACAAACAGTTCTCCAAGCTACGTCCATATCTCTTAAGTTATTAAAAGAAAGTTCTTTTCCATTTAATTGTTCAAAATCTTTCATAGCTCCAGTATCAGTAGTTGATACATAGTAAGCAGCTTTTTGATGAGGGTTTTCTCCATATCTTAAATCCATTACTTTTTCATAAGAAGCATTTAAGTATTTAGGCATCTCATCTCCTAATAGGAATTGAGAAATAGCTGCATCATAAGCAGAAGTTAAGTTAAATACTTTTCCTGCAAGTCTTTTTCTAGTTTCAAAAGTAACTTCTCCAGCTTCCATCTCTTTCATAACTGTTTCATAGTCAGCAGTATCACTGATGACTACTACATCTTTGAAAGATTTAGCAGCAGATCTTAACATTGTAGGTCCTCCAATATCAATGAACTCTACTTTTTCTTCAAATGTAAGATCTTCATTTACTTTTTTAAAGAATGGGTATAGGTTAACTACTACCATATCAATTGGAGTGATTCCTCTCTCTTTAATAGTTGCCATATGCTCAGCATTATCTCTTATAGCAAGGATTCCTCCGTGAATTACTGGATGTAAAGTTTTTACTCTACCATCTAGCATTTCAGGTGCTCCAGTTACTTCAGCAACTTCTATAACAGGCACTCCATTTTCTTTAAGATGTTTATATGTTCCTCCAGTTGAAATTATTTCTACTCCATGTTTTACTAAGAAATTAGCAAAATCTAATACACCATTTTTATCAAAAACTGATATTAATGCTCTTTTCATAAAAAACTATCTCCTTTATTGTCTTTCAGATATTATTTTAGCTATTGAATTTGGTAGAAGTTTATGCTCCTCTACAAGAACTCTCTTTTGTAGTACTTCAGGAGTGTCCCCTTCTAATACTGGTACTTTTACTTGTAAAATTATCTCTCCACTGTCCACTCCAGTATCTACATAGTGAACTGTGCAACCACTTTCCTTTTCTCCTGCTGCAAGAACTGCTTCATGTACTTTTATACCATACATTCCAGGACCACCAAATTTTGGAAGTAGTGAAGGGTGAATATTGATTATTCTACCCTTCCATTTATTTACAAACTCCTCATCAATTATAGAAAGGAATCCAGCTAGAACTATAAGTTCTACTCCCTTTGTAGAAAGTACCTTATCTATCTCTTTACAAAGTTCTTTTTTATAGACTTTTCTATCTATTACACAACTTTCTATTCCATGTTCTGCTGCTCTTTCCACTCCATAACATGGTCTATCTCCAATAACACAAGCTATCTCGCAGTTAAGTTCTCCACTTTTACTTTTATCTATTATAGATTGAAGATTACTTCCTCCACCTGATACCATTACTGCTATCTTAAACATAAACCTTTATCTCCCTTTTGAACATATCCTATTTCATATGCTTCTTCTCCATGTTTTGCAAGTTCAGCTATAACTCCATCTTTATCTTCAGGAGCTACTACAAGTACAAATCCAACTCCCATGTTGAATGTTCCGTACATTTCATCTTCAGCAATTCCACCTTCTTTTTGGATATATTTGAAGATATCAAGTACTCTTACTTTATCTTTAAATACTACTGGTTGATGTCCTTCACTTATTGTTCTTGGTAAGTTTTCAGGAAGTCCTCCACCTGTTATGTGAGCCATTCCTTTAACATTGAATTTTTCAAGAACTGACATTACAGCTTTAACATAAATTTTTGTTGGTGTTAATAGTGTTTCACTAATAGGTTTTCCATTATATTCTTTTGTATAGTCAGTAATAACTTTTCTTACTAATGAGAATCCATTGCTGTGAACTCCTGAAGATGGGATAGCTATAAGGATATCTCCTTCAGTTGTAGTGCTTCCATTTACTATTTTAGATTTTTCAACTGCTCCTACACAGAATCCAGCTATATCATAATCTCCTACTTTATAGAATCCAGGCATTTCAGCAGTTTCTCCACCGATTAAAGCAGCTCCTGCTTGATAACATCCTTCTGCAACTCCTGAAACTAATTCAGCAGCTACTTCTGCATCTAATTTTCCACAAGCTAAATAGTCAAGGAAAAATATTGGTTGTGCTCCGTGGCATAGTACGTCATTTACACACATTGCTACTGCGTCAATTCCTACTGTATCATATTTTTTTGAAGTAAGAGCTACTTCTAATTTTGTTCCTACTCCGTCAGTTCCTGATACTAAAACAGGGTTTTCATATTTTCCTAATTCATACATAGCACCAAAACTTCCAAGTCCATTTAATACATGGTTATTTTGAGTTTTTGCTACTGCTTTTTTCATTAATTCTACTGCTCTGTATCCTTCTTCTTTATCTACTCCAGCTTCTTTATAAGAAATTGCCATTTTCTTCCTCCCAAACGAATTTTTTAGTTACTATCTTATTTTACAATTTTTTTATACAATATACAAATATTTCTAACTTTTGTTTAAATTAATTTTTTATTCCTCTTCAGCAGGTGTACTCATTGGATATACTCCATTAAAACATCCTACACAGAAGTTATTACTCTTTAGAGATGTTAACATATTATCTAATGATAGATAATCTAATGTATCTGCATTTATCTCTTGTCTTATCTCTTCAACAGACATTCTAGCTGCAATAAGTTCTTTTCTATGAGCAATATCTACTCCATAGAAACAAGGGTGCATAACTGCAGGAGAAGCTGATCTAAAGTGAACTTCCTTTGCTCCAGCTCTTCTTATAATCTCAATAAGAATTTTACTTGTAGTTCCTCTTACTAGAGAGTCATCTACTACTACAACTCTTTTTCCTTCAAGTTGAATTCTCAATGGGTTAAGCTTAACCATAACAGCTTGCTCTCTTAAACTTTGAACAGGTTTGATAAATGTTCTAGCTATATATTTATTTTTAATAAGTCCCATAGCATAAGGGATTCCACTTTCCTCTGCATATCCAATAGCTGCTGGTACTCCAGAATCAGGAACTCCAATTACTATATCAGCATCTACTTTACATTGTTTTGCTAATAATTTTCCAGCTTCAACTCTTGCTTGATATACATTGATACCATCTATTGTACTATCAGGTCTTGCAAAATAGATATGCTCAAATGAACATGGAGCTATATTTCTATTTTCAGCATATTTTACTGATTTAATTCCGTTATCATCTATAATTACCATCTCTCCAGCTTCAACATCTCTTACAATGTGTCCACCAATAGCATCTATTGCACATGATTCAGAAGCTAAGAAATAATCTCCAGCATCATTTGTTCCAATACATAGAGGTCTGATTCCATAAGGGTCTCTTATTCCTATAAGTTTTTTATCTGCTAACATTACAAAGGCATAAGCTCCCTTTACTGCTGAAACTGTAGCTTTTATAGCCTCTTCCAAACCATCAGCAGCTTTTCTAGCTATCATTTTAATAACTACTTCAGAGTCAGATGTTGAAGTAAATGTAGCTCCTCCATCTTCTAAAAGTTCTCTAATTACCTTACTGTTTGTTAAATTTCCATTGTGAGCAACTGCTATTTGTCCTAATTTAAATCTACTTTCTATAGGTTGTGCATTCTCTATTTTATTATCTTTGAAAGAAGAGTATCTCACATGAGCGATAGCTGCATTTCCTTGTAATTGATTTAATGTTTCCTCTGTAAATACATCAGCTGTAAGTCCCATTCCTTTATAACTATAAAGTTGTCCACCATTTGAAACTGTGATTCCTGCACTCTCTTGTCCTCTATGTTGTAGAGCATACATTGCATAGTAACACATTTGTGAAACTTCTTTGTTTTCTTTACAGTAAACTCCGAATACTCCACACTCCTCTTCCATTTTATCTTTAGCTAACATCTCTTCAGTACAAATCATTTTATTTCTTACTCCTCCGATTTTTATATCTAAGCTTTAAATTTAGTCTAAATATATTAAATTTTCACACAAACAAACCCATTAAATCTATTCTTATAGATCTACTCCACCTTCATTGTCAGCTATAAATTTAGCTTTCATATCTTTTCTAAATTGAACAAGTTTTGCTTTTAATTCTGGTGATTTTAAAGATAACATTTGTACTGCTAACATTCCAGCATTATATGAGTTGTTTACTCCAACTGTTGCTACTGGTATAGATTTAGGCATTTGTACTATTGATAATAATGCATCCATTCCATCAAAAGCAGCTTCAATAGGTACTCCAATTACAGGAAGTACAGTTTTAGAAGCTATAACACCTGGAAGATGTGCAGCAAGTCCTGCTCCTGCTATTATTACTTCATATCCTGTATTTTCTAACATTTCCAATGTTTCTTCTAATTTTTCTGGAACTCTGTGTGCTGAAAGAACATGTGCAGAATACTCAATTCCAAACTCTTTCAAACAGTTTGCAGCTCCTCTCATTTTTTCTGTATCTGATTTACTTCCAAAAATTATAGCAACTTTCATCTGATATTTTCTCCTCCAAAATATAATTAAATAAATTTTATATATCTGTATAGAGGGTTGTCTCCTCTATACAGATAATTTTATTAGATACTATTTAAAATATTTAACTCCATTTTCAAAGATTTTTTGATCTTTATTTCCAATTATATTTTTAAATACATTGTTTCCACATCTTTCTGAGTGTCCCATCTTACCAAATACTTTTCCATCTGGTGAAGTGATTCCTTCAATTGCACAAGTAGATCCATTAGGGTTAAATCTAAATTCATTTGTAGGAACTCCTTCTAGGTTTACATATTGAGTAGCAACTTGTCCATTTTCAAATAGTTTTTTAATTACTTCATCATTAGCAAAGAATCTTCCCTCTCCGTGTGATACAGCAATTTCAAATTCTGATCCAACTTCTACACCTGCTAACCATGGTGATTTGTTAGAAGTAACTTTAGTTTTAACCATTTGAGATACGTGTCTACCTATTTTGTTAAATGTTAATGTAGGTGAGTTTTCAGTAACTTTTCCAATTTCTCCATAAGGTAGAAGTCCTGATTTTATTAGAGCTTGGAATCCATTACAAATACCAAGGATAAGTCCATCTCTCTCTAAGAATTTAGAGATAGCTTCTGCAATCTTAGGGTTAGTAAGTACAGTAGCGATGAATTTACCTGAACCATCTGGCTCATCTCCTGAACTGAATCCTCCTGGGAACATTAAGATTTGTGAGTTATTGATCTCTTTTACCATTTTTTCTATTGAGTCATTGATATACTCTTGAGTGATATTTCTAAATGGAAGAATATTTGCTTCTGCTCCAGCTTTTTCAAATACTCTTGCTGAATCATACTCACAGTTAGTTCCTGGGAATGCAGGTACTAAAACTCTTGGTTTAGCTATTTTGTTTTTGCAAACTATGATCTCTTTCTTTTCATAAGGTGTCCAGATATAGTTTTCAACTTTTTCTATTGTTTTATGAGGGAATACTGGGAATAGTTTATCTAACCAAACTTTTTCTCCCTCTGTCATATCTATCTCTTTATCTCCAACTACAACTTTGTATTCAGCTATTGTTTCCCCTAATAGTTCAACATTTTTTCCACAAAGTTCTTTAGTTGTTTCAACTACAAATGTTCCATATCCTAGTTTAAATAGATCTTCTCCTAAATCTACTATTTTAGCTCCAACTCTGTTTCCTAGAGTCATTTTACTTACTGCTTCAGCTATTCCTCCATTTTTAAGAGTCATTGCAGATATGATAGTTCCATTTACTATATTTTCATGAACAAATTCAAAGTTTTCTTTTAATTCATCTATATTAGGCATATAGTTGTCTAACATATGGTGTTTTACTAAATATAATTTGTGTCCAGCTTCTTTAAATTCTGGAGAGATTACTACACTTGCTTTTACTGGTGCAACAGCAAAAGAGATTAGTGTAGGTGGAACGTGAATATCATTAAATGTTCCACTCATAGAGTCTTTTCCTCCAATTGCTGGGATTCCGAATCCTCTTTGAGCTTCAATAGTTCCTAATAGAGCTGAGAAAGGTTTTCCCCAGTTTAAAGGGTTTTGTCCAAGTTTTTGGAAGTATTCTTGGAATGAAAGTCTTACTCTCTTATAATCTCCACCAACAGAAACTAATTTAGCTAGTGATTCAACTACTGCATAAGCTCCTCCATGGAATTGTGACCAAGAAGAAAGTACTGGGTTATATCCCCAAGTGATAGCAGAAGCTGTATCTGTTTCTCCTTTTAATAGAGGTATTTTTTGAACACTTACATCAGTTGGAGTCATTTGATATTTTCCTCCAAATGGCATTAATACTGTTGTTGCTCCAATTGTAGCGTCAAATATCTCCATTAATCCTTTTTGAGAAGCTACATTTAAAGATGAAAGCATATTGTACCATCTATCTTTTAATGTTTCTCCTTCATAGTTAACTTTTAATAGTGGATTTTCTCCTGTAATATCAGCAACTTCAACAGTTGTTTCTTGAGTAACTCCGTTTGTATCTAGGAAATCTCTTGAAATATCAACTATTTTCTTACCTTTCCAGTTTAAAACTAATCTATTTGTATCAGTGACAGTAGCAACTACTGTTGATAGTAAGTTTTCTTTAGAAGCTAGTTCTATAAATTTATCTTTGTCTTTAGCTTCGATTACAACTGCCATTCTTTCTTGTGATTCAGATATAGCAAGTTCAGTACCACTTAATCCAAGATATTTAGTAGGTACTACATCTAGGTTGATATCTAGTCCAGGAGCAAGTTCCCCAATTGCAACTGATACCCCTCCAGCACCGAAGTCATTACATTTTTTAATCATTCTTGTAACTTCAGGGTTTCTGAATAATCTTTGGATTTTTCTCTCTTCAGGAGCATTTCCTTTTTGAACTTCAGCACCACAAAGTCTTAATGAATCATCTGTATGTTCTTTTGAAGATCCAGTTGCTCCTCCACAACCATCTCTTCCTGTTTTTCCTCCAAGAAGAATTACTATATCTCCTTTAGAAGCGTTTTCTCTTCTTACCCAATCAGCAGGTACAGCACCAACTACTGCTCCAACTTCCATTCTTTTTGCTTTATATCCATCATGATAGATTTCACAAACATGTCCAGTTGTAAGTCCAATTTGGTTTCCATAAGAAGCATATCCACTTGCTGCTCCAGTAGTTATTTTCTTTTGAGGTAATTTTCCTGGAAGTGTATCTTCTAATTTTTCTAATGGATTTCCTGAACCAGTTACTCTAATAGCTTGATATACATAAGATCTTCCTGATAATGGGTCTCTAATAGCTCCTCCTAAACAAGTTGAAGCTCCTCCAAATGGTTCGATCTCTGTAGGGTGGTTATGAGTTTCGTTTTTAAACATCAATAGCCATTTTTCAAGTTTTCCATCTACATCTACATCTATATATACAGAACAAGCATTGATCTCATCAGATACTTCTAAGTCATCAAGTTTTCCACTTTTTCTCATCTCTTTACCACAGATAGTAGCCATATCCATTAGAGAGATATATTTTTTAGATAATCTTTCTCCATGAACAAACTCTCTAGCTTTAGAGTAGTCATCAAAAGCTTTTTGTAAAGTTTCTCCAAAAGAACTCTTAGGGAAAACTATATCTTTAATTCTTGTTTCAAAAGTTGTATGTCTACAGTGATCTGACCAGTAAGTATCTAATACTTTTATTTCAGTTTCAGTAGGTTCTCTTTTTTCTGTATCTCTAAAGTATTCTTGAACAAATTTTACATCTGCAAGAGTCATTGCAAGTCCAAGAGATTCTCTAAATTTCTTTAACTCTTCTTCATTCCAAGATATAAATCCTTCAAATACTGGAACATCTTGAGCCTTTTCTCCCTCTTCAATTTCTAGTTTTACTAGATCTTTTTCTCTCATTTCAACAGGGTTGATATAGTATTTTTTAACTTTTTCTACATCAGCATCAGATATTTCCCCTTCAAGAATAATTACTTTTCCACTTGTTACAACTACATTTTGGTTTTTATCTGAAATTAGATTTAAACATTGCATAGCTGAGTCAGCTCTTTGGTCAAATTGTCCTGGTAGATATTCAACTGCAAAGAATTTTGCTCCATTTGTTTCAAGTTCATCTTTAACTGTATCAGTTACAACTTCAGAGAAGATAAGTTTTTTAGCTTCTGCTAATTCTGCTTCTTCGATATTAAATACATCATAACAGTTTAAAAGTCTTACTTTTGAAAGTTTAATTCCTTGAAAACTTTCTTTTAATTCATTTTCAAGTCTTTTAGCTTCTAAGTCAAAGCCATTTTTCTTTTCTACATAAATACGATAATTCATCGCGTCCCCCTACTTTATATATTAATATTATTACTTAACTTACTTTTCTATTAGAACAATCCTTCTATCTTACCATTTTCATCAATATCTATTGATTCAGCAGCAGGTTTTTTAGGTAGTCCTGGCATATCAATAATATCTCCTGCCATTGCTACTATAAATCCAGCTCCAGCAGATATTCTTAATTCTTTTATTGATACAGTAAATCCTGTTGGTCTTCCTAGTAGTGCTGCATTGTCAGAAAGTGATTTTTGAGTTTTTGACATACATACTGGAAGTTTTCCATATCCAAGATCATCTATTGTTTTTAACATTTTCTTAGCTGTTCCAACAAATTCTACTCCATCTGCTCCATAGATCTCTTTAGCTATTTTTTCAATTTTTTCTTTAATAGATAGATCTAAATCATATAGTGGAGTATAGTTATCAGTTCCTTTTTCAAGTTGAGCTAAAACTTCTTGAGCAAGTGCCATTCCACCTTCTCCACCTTTTGCCCATACTTCACAAAGAGCAACTGGTACATCTTGAGCTTTACAATGTTTATCTATAAATTCAAGTTCTTTTTCAGTATCACTTACAAATCTATTGATAGCTACTACTACTGGTAGATTGTATTTTTTCATATTTTCAATATGTTTATCTAAGTTTGCAATTCCTTTTTCTAATGCTTCTAAGTTTTCTTCAGAAAGTTCTTTAGCTCCACCGTGGTGTTTTAATGCTCTTACAGTAGCAACTATTACTACACAATTAGGAGTAAGTCCACCTTTTCTACATTTGATATCTAAGAATTTTTCTGCTCCTAAATCAGCAGCAAATCCAGCTTCTGTAATAGCATAGTCTGAAAGTTTAAGAGCTAATTTTGTAGCTAGAATTGAGTTACATCCATGAGCTATATTAGCAAAAGGTCCTCCATGAATAAATACTGGAGTATTTTCTAATGTTTGTACAAGGTTAGGTTTGATAGCTTCTTTTAATAGTGCTGCAACTGCTCCTTGAATTTTTAAATCTCCAACTGTTAATGCTCTTCCATCTCTAGCATATCCAAATACCATATTTTTAATTTTTTCTTTAAGGTCAGCTAGTGATGTAGCTAAACATAGAGCTGCCATGATTTCAGATGCAACAGTGATTTGGAATGAACTTTGTCTAGGAATTCCATTTGCTTTTCCTCCAAGTCCGATTACAACATCTCTTAAAGCTCTGTCGTTCATGTCTACTACTCTTTTCCAAGTAATTTTAGTAATATCAATATCTAGCATATTTCCAGAATTGATATGGTTATCTATACAAGCAGCTATAAGGTTGTGAGCTACTCCAATAGCATGAAGATCTCCAGTAAAATGAAGGTTAATATCTTCCATTGGTATAACTTGTGCATATCCTCCACCAGTTGCTCCACCTTTCATTCCAAAAACAGGTCCTAATGATGGTTCTCTAAGAGCTGCTATAGATGATTTTCCCATTTTATTAAGAGCTTGTGTAAGACCAACAGTTACAGTTGATTTTCCCTCTCCTGCTGGAGTAGGTGTAATAGCTGTAACAAGTACTAATTTACCATCTTTTTTATTTTCAAGATCTCTAAGTACTTTCAAATCAACTTTAGCTTTGTACTTACCATATTGTTCAACATCATCTTCTCCAAGTCCAATTTTTTTAGCAATATCCATTATGTTTACTATTTTAGCTTCTTGAGCAATTTGAATATCTGTTTTCACAAAATTCCCTCCCTTAATATTTTTATTTTATTCTTTAATTTTTTAAAAAATTATAATAATTAAAAAAGTCTAAGTGCACACTACACCTTAGTACACACTTAGACCATTATTTTTACACTTATTGCATTATTTATTTTGCCAAAAAACGTTATTCTTCTTTTCTTTTTTATCTTTGATAACATAGTATAATCCTCCTTCAATAGTGCTTCATAATATTTTATTTAATTAGATGAAGCAAATTTTTTAAAGATTAAAAATTTATACATATGTTTACTTCACCCATAGCAGTTAATTTAGGGTTAACCGTAGAGACTCCTGACCATATTACAGGGATATATGAGTTTAATTTCATTACTTAAAGAATAACATAGTTATTACATTTTGTCAAAATAAATGTTATTTAACATGAAATTTACATTTCTTTCATCTATTTTTATATTTTTTATACGTTAAAAGTTTTCTTTGTCTTTTATGTGCACAATTAGCCCTTCTACTGCTAAAATATACCCTTCTTTACCAAAACCACAGATCTGCCCAATACAAGCAGGAGCTGTGAAAGATTTATGTCTAAACTCCTCTCTTTGATGAATATTTGAAAGATGAACTTCAACAGTTGGAATATTTATACTCTTTATTGCGTCAAAAAGAGCTATTGAAGTATGTGTGTAAGCTCCAGGATTTATTACTATTCCATCATATTTTTCAAAATATGCTTTTTGAAGTATGTTTATCATTTCCCCTTCAACATTACTTTGTAAAATATCTATCTCAATATCTGTTTCCTCAAAACTATTAAGTATATAATTACACATACTCTCATATGTTTCTTTTCCGTATATCTCTTTTTCTCTAATTCCTAAGAAATTTATATTGGGACCATTTAATATTAAAATTTTCATTTTTTCCTCCTTTTTATTTAAAATTTAAAGATAATTTTTGGTAAAGCTCCTCTCCCAATTCCTTATCAAACTCTCTATCTTGCCATATCTCCTCTGCTTTTATAGCTTGTTCAATCAACATAAAAAGCCCATCTATATTTTTTATACCATTTTTTTCTGCAAAATATAAAAATTTAGTTTGAAGAGGATTGTATATTATATCAACTACACTTTCAAATCTTTTAACTTCCTCTTCTGATACAGGAGAAATATCAATATTTGGATACATTCCCACAGGTGTACAGTTTACTATTACATCACCATCTATTTTATCTTCATAAGTTGCTACATTTATATATGTAAATCTTTCTTTTAATTTCTCTACTTTTCCCTCTCTACTTCTTGAAACTACAACTATCTCCTTTGCTCCTAAATCTTTTAGAGCTACTATTATAGCCTTTGCTCCTCCCCCTGTTCCAAGGACTACACATTTTTTATCCTTTATCTCAATTTTTCCTCTTTCAAGAAGTCTTATAAATCCATAGTAGTCACTATTATATCCAGAAATTCTATTTTTCTCTATCTTTAAAACATTTATTGCTCCTATCTCCTCTGCCTCTTTAGATAGAAAATCTACTTTATTTAAAAAATTCTCCTTATAGGGAATAGTTATATTAACACCTTCTATTCCTAATGTTCTCATACTTTCAAGGGCTTTATCTATATTTTCTCGCTCTATCTCATAAAGTGAGTAAAAACCTTTTATTCCATATCTATTAAAAATATATTGATGAATCTCTGGTGAAAGAGAGTGCCCTAGTTTTTCCCCTATCAAACCATAAGTTTTCATAATCAACCTCCTAAAATTTATCCTTCTTCTTATAATATAACATATATCTTTTCTTTCCTCTAGCAAATGCTTATTCTTACCTTTAATTTAATATTAGGCTTATTTTTCTAGTTTCTACCATTTACAAGATCATTAACAGTTATAAATATTTTAAATTTGAATTTTTATTTTCATTTTAGTACAATTTATATGTATTAGTTATGAAAGGGGTAAATTATGAAAAATCCATTAATAATTGAAGATATTGAATTTATTGAAAATAATATTATGAGTATCCGTTCAAAGGTAGGTTTTAATTTTCAATACTATATTGATGAGTGGTTATCTGAAAAGACAAAGTTTAATTTCTGGGCATTCTTTCTAGCACCATTTTGGTTAGGGGCAAAGGGAATGTTTGAGTATGTTTTCCTATACTGTATTCTTACTAATCTATTTGTAAATCGTATTCCTAGTTTGCACCTAATTTTAATTGTACTTTTACCTATATATTTTGGTTTTAAAGGTGATATTCTCTATTTCAAAAAGATCAAAAGTGAGATTTCCAATTCCACTGGTTTTAGTGTGAATGGCTTACTTGGAATTTGCCTTGTTATAGCAATTCAAATAGGGACATATTATCTTATAGCTTAAAATTAAAATTGCACTCTCTATCTTAATAAAAGATTTTGAGTGCACTGTTTTTTTACTCTTTATTTTTCCATTCCATTATATGTTCCAATTCTCCAGTATTTTCATCTACTTGAGTTTTTACAATTTTAAAACTATTTTTCTGATAAAATTCAAGAGCTTTTACATTTTTATCATAAACAGCTAATTCTAAAAACGGATATCTCTCCTTTACAAAATTCAAAAGCTTAGTTCCATACCCTTTACATTGATTATTCACTCCACAAAATAATCCACCTATAAAAGTACTATCTATTAAACTTATAAACCCCTTTATATCTCCTCCCTCTTCTAAAAGATATGTATCAGATATCGGAAGATAATTATCCCTTACATTTTCATAATTTCCTATCCAATACCCTTTATCTATAAAATCATGTGCCTTTATATTAGAATTTTTCCATATCTCCATTATTTTTTCATAATCTTTCTTTTCTACTCTTCTAATCATGTTAATTTGTTCCTTTCAATTCCTCTAATCTTTCTGTAATTTCCTTATACCTAGCTATCAAAGCATTTCTTTCAGGTCCATAATCACAATCATGTAACAATTCTTTAACTTCATCAAGTGTTTTGTTAAGTTTTTCTATTTCACTCATGCCATCATCTTCTTTATGAATTTACCTCTCTAATATGGGTATACTACTAATTTAAAAAAAATCAATAGGTAAATTTATTTATTTTTCTAATTCAGTCCATCCCTTTAAAATTTCAGGATTATAACCTAGGATTATTTCATTTTTATTTCTCAATATTGGAGATTTGAAAAGAATAGGATTTTCTAAAAGAGTTTCCTCTAAGTCAAAAACCATATATTGAAGGTTTCTCTTTTTATACTCTGTTCCATCAACATCTATCAGCTCTTCTAAAGGATATTTTGCTGTTATACTTTTTAACTCTCCTTTTGATGGAGCTTTCTCTTTAAGATTGATAAATTGAATTTTTATTCCACGTTCCTTAAAAAATCTCTCTGCTTTTTTACTTTCGTTACAATTTTTCTTACCAAATATCTGTATCATAATGCTCCTTTATATAGTTCTTCT
>UQQO01000039.1 GCA_900543175.1 uncultured Fusobacterium sp. | reverse complement strand
ATAAAAGTTGGAAAATAATATTGCAATTTATTGGAAAAATAACTTGCAAAACACACAAGAAATTATTTTAATAAATAAAAAGCCATACTTTCATCTTATTTCTAAAATTTAAGTATAGCTTAAAATCTTTGGTTTATTTTATAAAAAATTATTTTTTTCTATTAATCTCTTTACTCATAAAAAATATTTCATTTATTGCCATCAATAACTTCTGTTTCTCTTCTTCTGTTGAGGATTTATCATTAAAAAATATATAAGCTTCATTTATAACTTTTTCATATTGAGATAATTCTTTCTTACTCAAGTTTTCTACTCTTTTATCACCTAAAATATTTATATCCCTTCCCATAAAAGCATTCTCTAGTTTTATCCTTTCTTCTTCTGTTAAACTTAGAGCTTTTGCTATTTTATCTAATGTTGAAATTTTTCCTTTTCTTGCCCCTCTTTCAATATCTCCTATAGTTCCATTCCCAACTTCTGCTTTTTTAGCTAATTCATTTTGAGAAAGACTTCTTTCTTCTCTAAATTTTTTTATAAGATTTCCATAATTATTCATATTAAGGATTCCTCCACATTCTATTTATAAGAATATTATACATTACTTTATTAATTTTTTACAAAAATATCTTTTAACTTAAATACTCTTTTAGTTCTCTTTCTACTGCTCTTTTTATGTTCAAAGCTATATTTTCTGCATACTCTATATCTAAGTTTATTTTTTTAGCAACTTCTAATATTTCCTTTATTCCAGGATTTTTACTATTACCATTTACTAATGTAGCATGTTCTTTCCCAATAGAAGAATTACTATAAATTAAATCATAAGCTGGAGATAGTTTCCAAGAATTATCTTTTCTATTATAGATAAATGAGAAATTTTTAGAGTGATCATCTCTGTTATGAGCAAAGATATTGAAACACATCAGCTTAAACATTTTTTTTGTTTCTTCTTCACTTAAAGTTAATTCTTTGGTAAGCTTTAATAAGTCAATATAATCTAGATTAGGAAATTTATGTGAAACCTCTAATAATGCACTAGCTGTAATCATATGTATTCCCTTATTATTTATGTCCCTATCAAATCTTTTTACTCCAAAATGTCCTTTAGATATTACTGAAGAAAATAATCTTGTTTTAGGCATATCTACTCCACATTTTTTTGCACATATAGAATAATCATACTCCTGTTTGCCTATTTCTGGTTTATCTAGCAACGATGGAAACTTTATTATCCATTCCTCTTCATCAACTTTAATAAGAATCTTTGGTTTTGATCCACCTAAAAATCCTCCCAATTTATAAAGTTCATCTAAGTATTCTGAATCATCAACTGTTATAATTTCTTTACAAGATAGAGATAATTTATCTAAATCTATATTATTATTTCCTTCTATATCAAATTCAAGCATAGGAGAATATGTTAAAGCACCCATTCCTAACTCTCCAATCATAGACAATCGATTTATTGGGTCTATTTCTCCAGGATCTATACCAGCACTTCTTAACATTTCATTTTCAAGTAATCTTCCCCAACTATCAGGTAAGCTATCTGCAAATACTCCAAATATTCCATCAAAAAGAAATGGATTAGCTATAAACTCTTTATCTTCCAAAGGTAAACTAAAAGGACTAATAGAAAATCCATTTTTTAACCATTGCTTATCATATCTAAAAGAAGTAGTATATGGTCGTTGATTTACTTTTTTTATTATTCCTATTTTTTTCTTATTATTAAACCATACTTCTATTTCATTTAATTTTATCATTTTTTTCTCCATAAAACTAGAAATCAAACACATGCTTTAAAACTATCTCTTTCTCTTGTGAATATTTTATATCATATTTATTTTTTAATTTTAAATACTTAAAAAAATTATGATATTTAGTTAAAAAATTATTTAATATTTCATCATCTTTCTCATTGAAATTTTTTATAAAAAGATCATTTCCACCAAAAAATTCATATTTATCTTTTGCTATATATGGAGCTACTTCTTTTTCCCATAACTCAAAAAATTTTTTTTGTCGTCTTCTTGAATCAGATATCATAACTCGATGTATAGTTTCATCTTTTAAATATAAAGGATTTAATTCTATAATATCATCATAAGCAAATCTTATTTTATCAATAGATTTTTCTATATGAAAATGTCCACAATACCATTTTTTATACTTTAATTTATCTTCTATCTTTTGTAGCCACTCTTCAGTAGAAGTATCTATCTTATCAAGATCAATAGTACTAGATAATCTTTCTATTGGACGATATTTAAAAGGACAAGTATGACTAAAAACTAAATCTATACTCCAGTTAGTGCTTTCTAATTGATCTTCAACATACTTTTTAATTCTATCATTAGGTTGTTCATTACTAAACCATTTCCAATTATTTGTAAGCCGATAGTATTTATCTGTACTATATGCCCCTCCTATTGCCATACATTTAAGTCCATCAAAGTCATATATTTCTCCATCTTTTGCAAAAACTATATTATCAAATTCCTCTTCCATATATACTTTTGCTCCAAATTTTTCAACTTCTCTATATGTTGAAATAGCAAAAGGACGTTGTTCATGGTTACCATGGACACAAAATAAAGTAATCTGAAGTTTTGCAACATAATGTTTTTTAGACCAATCTTTTATTCCACCAAAAAAGTTAAGTCCTACATCTCCAAGAATGATTATAACATCATCTTTAGTTGTATTATTTTCTTTACAAAACTTTTTTATTTCATTGAAATTTCTATGTTTATCTCCTGTTACATAAATCATTTTGTCACCTATTTTTGCTTTTTTTTTCATTTTTTGCTTTTACTCTTTCTGCCAACTATCTTATTTTTGCATTTTACTTAATATTTTATTCTATACTCCATATACTTTTTCTTTACAAACTACTAATAATATTTTTTCATATTTATATTATAACTTTATGAAAAAAATAACTCAACTATAAAAAAATTTCAAATAAAATAACACTACTAAATATAGTATATCAGCTCTAATAACCTTTAAACTTCTTATAAAGCAGAAAATTCTAGCAGGCTCAATACACTATATCGTTGCTTCACCTTACTCCAGTTCTTCTTTAATTAGCAATAATCTTTCATTATAATTTATTATTAATTTCATAAAAAATGAAGTTAAAAATCTAAAATCATTTGAGATTTTCAATTCTCTATTTGAATAATTAGATAGAACAAGAGCATTTCTAAAATATAGAGAATTTTCTATAAAAATATCTTCATTTAACTTAAAACCTAATTTTTTTAAGTATTTAATTAAAAATATGGCAGTTGTTCTTGTATTCCCTTCAATAAATGGGTGTACTTGCCATATTGCAGAAGTAAATTTAGATATTCTTTTTACTTGTCCTTCTTTAGAAAGTTGGGCATAATCAATTTTTTTCTCTTCTTCAAAATCATAGTTCAAACATTCACTAATTTCTCTATAATCAGTATAAATCACAGAGTTTCCACTTAAAACTCTTTCATTCTTACTGATATTGTAGTTTCTAAATATTCCAACACAATTTCTTTTAAGAATATCACTAAATAAGCTTTTATGAATTTTTTTTAAATAGTCAATAGAAAATTTAAACTCCTTTTTTTCCAAAAGCTTTACTGTTCTAATGGAAACTAAATCACATTCTCTTAGATCTCTTTCTATCTTTGATGTTAGATATCTAAAGCCATAGTACTTTAAAATCTCTTTCTCCATCTCATCACAAGATAACTTTTTATCAATTAACTCTCTCAAATACTTAGAGTGTTCTAAATTATCAACTTTATTTAAGCCTATTGCAATTTCCCAAATATTTTTTTTCATAGTTAACACCTTTTATATATCTATATACAAGTTTATTTTTATAATATCATTACTTTTAGTTTTTTTAAATTTAATTTATAATTTTCAATATACTCTATACTGTATAGAGTATATTAAAGCAAAAAAGAGGGAATTTTTTGGTTTCCCTCTTATAAATCATTATTTAATATTTCTTCTGCCTGAAATTTCTTTAATCCATGAATAGAAGTATTATATCTTTCCTTTAAGAATTTTGTACTATCTATTTTTTTATTTTGAAGATAAACTAATACTTCAACCTTCTGTTTATCTGTTGCTTCTTCATTTTCAGTTGTTCCAAGAGTTTTCTTTTCACTAGGAGTAAATAATTCTTTTCCTCTCTCTTCTAACTTTAGTTTTTCCTCTTTAGTTAAATCCTTATATTTATCTAAAAATCCTAAAATAATTCTTGGGTCTTCTAAGTGGATATTTAATTTTTCTAAAAGGGCTGCCTTTCTTATCATTAGATAGAACATTTTTTTTCTATCATTTAAATCATCATCATAACTTTTTAATTTATTTTCACTTAAAATTTTATCTCCTATAACTCTTAATTTTTCTTTTTCTGTTATAGTTAATTTTAAATATTTTTCTAAAAATCCAAGCATAACTTCCTGTTTTTCATCTAATAGATTAAGTATACAGAAAAGAGTTCCCAGCTTAATCAATTTTATTTTTCTCTCTTTTCTTTTTCTATTATTTTCTCTCTTTTGTTGCTTTCTTAAATTTCTTATTTCTTTTTTTTTCTTTAGAATTTTTTTCTTTTCTTTAGGATCTATCTCTCCCATTCATTCCCTCTTCTTCTCTTTTCTTTATCCTCATTAAACTCTATCCTTCCACTCTTAGCAACTTTTAATCTTGGAGAATAGTTGCTACTTCTATGACGACGAACATTAGGTATTCTAATATTATTTATTCTTAATTTATTTAGTAATTTAAATTGAATATTTAACTCTTTACTCTTATCTTTTATTTGGGCTTTAACTTCTACATTTTTCTCTCTTATCAGTTGCTTTCTAAGGTCAATATCTTCAGGAGTAATTGTAAACATTTTTTCTAGCTCCTCAACTCTACTTTCTACTTTTTTCAAGTTAGCTATAGATACAACCAATCCATTTTCTTTTCTTGTTCTATAATAAGCAAGAACAGATAAATCTCTACTATATTCACCATTAGTATATTCATCTAATATTTGTATCTTGATATCATTATCTGATAAATTTTCAGGTTTTAATTTTAATTTTAAATTATCTATTTCCTCTTTCAAATTTTCTATTTTTTCTTGAACAACTTTTTTGTACTCTTTCTTTTCAATATCAGATAACTTAACTTTTATATCATCTACTTCTGGAGCTTTATCAAATGCTTTTTCGTAATCATTTCTAAAATTAGATAACTTAATGTTATATTCTAATATATCTAATTTACTTTCTAGTTGATTACTTTGATCTTGAAATTCTTTTTCCTTCTCTACTAAATTAATCTCTTTCAACTCTTTTAGTTTTTTCAAAATTAAATATGAGTAAGATAACTTACCATTAACATCATCTTGAGTTTGTCTTAACTCTTTATATTCTGATCTTGCAGTATTTATCTCCTCTTGAACTTTTGATTTTACATAATTTTCTAAGTCAAAAATTCTAAGCTCATATTCAGTAGCTTTTATTCTTTTTGATAGTTCTAGCTTATTTTCTAAACTTCTACTTCCTTCAAATTCCTTTTTCCAAATAGCAAGTCCTAGATATTTATCTGCTATCTCTTGATCTAAACTTCTATATACTTTTTCTTTAAAATCTATATTTAATTTTATTTCTTTATACTCATTAACTTTATTATCAATTTCAGTTTTTTGAAGTGTCAACTGTTCAATATTATTAAGTGTAGTTTTTAATATAGCTCTACTTCTTTCAGCGTTTCCAATCGCATTGGTAATATAAAAATCCTTAAATGGATTATTTCTTAAAATTTCTAAATCTTTTAAAATTTCTTCCTTTTCAACTGAATATTTATCTTTTATATTCTCTTTCATCTTTTCAAATTTTTGCATGAAAAATTCATTTTCTCTTAAACCTAAAAAATATCTTTCTAAGTCAAACTTTTGCTGTGTGTATTCAAATTTACTCTTATCTTCTAACTTGATATAAAGATTAGTTAATTCAACTAACTTTTCCAAGTTTTTTTGATATTCACCTTGAGTCAATATATTTAAAGCTCTTGACTCGATATCTTTAGCTGACATAGATTCAATCTGTTTAAGTCTACTTTCTTTTCTATCTAATAGAATATGATTATCTAATGATTTAGTAAACATATTTTCTAAGTTTTCTTCAATATTTTGTTCTTCTTGAACATTTTCATTTTGATTATCCACGTCAAAATAAGAAGGAGTATATTCTCTTCCTTCCTTCTCATATAGAGATTTATAATATCTATCTCTCGCCTTTAAATTTTCTTCCTCAAAATTTTTACTTTTTAATTTAAACTCTTTCTCTTTTATCCTTTTTATTTCTTTGCAGTACTTAAAAAAATCCATAGCTTTAGATTTTTCTTCATTCTCTGGAGCATAATCTATATATTCTTTTTTTAAATTAATTGCTGGTCTATCAAGCATTTCAGCTTTCAAGAAATTTCCTTCAGCTATTGCTTCTTTTCTTTGTACTTTTAAAGATTTGCAAGATACTAACTCTAGATTTTTTTCTTTAAGTTTTTCATTCATCATAGACTCTAAAGTTTGACGAATATAATATAATTTTGCATATTTATTCCACTCATCACTTTTTTTACAACCACCTAAAGATGGATTTTTAGAATTTGCTTGTTTAAAAAAATGTTCCTCTTTTCTCTCAATACCATCTAACTGCCTTTCACAGAACATTATGTGACAATGAATATTTCTTTTTTCTGGATCATTACTTTGTTTAGAGTGGATAGCTAATGAATATACATAGCTTTCTCCAAATAATTCTTCAGCAAATTTAGTAGCTAATTCTATATTTTCTTCATCAGTTAATTCAGAAGGTAATGAAAAATCTATTGTTCTAAAAAGATTTGCATTTACTCTTTCATATACTTCGCTACACTCCCAAAAATATCTAGGATCATTTTGTGAAAAAGATGGCATATTGATGTTTTCTCCATACAAAAAATCATCATATTTATCTTTATTTTTTTCTGGAGAATACTTACCTATTCTCAATACATAATCATATCTTTCAACTGGACTTCTATTATTGTCTGGTTGAACACTTATATTAAATATAGCCACTTTTTTCACCTCCTCCTAAATACTAAAAATAAAAAATCACTCGCAAGAGTTAGATAATGTAATTATCTCACGATTAAGAGTGTCGAATAGACACTCCTAATCGTGAAGTATCTACTTTTTATTTTAGCATTTTCATGCTGAAAATGCAATTTTAATAATAAATAATTTTTTTGTTTTACAAAAAAATACACCGAACTTTTTTAAATTTTAATTATCATTTAGACATAACTGCTGTTATAAGAAAAGTTAATTTACTAAAACCTTACTTCTTATAACTATATTTTAATGACAAAGTTTAATAAGGTGAAAATCCCTTATTATAAAAAATAATATAAATCTTATTTAAGTTTATTTTGGCAACTTTCAACATCTTTTAGGTTGCAAGTTGGGGAGAGGGGTGGGGGAGATTTTTTCTTTTTTTTTTAAAATTATTTGTTTCTTTTATCTTCTAAAGAGCAAGAAATTAAAACCTTTAATTTAAGGGTTTTAATTTCTTGGGGGCTGGGGTGGGCAGTTTATAAAAGTTTTCAATAAACTTTTTAGCTAGGAAAAAAATTTTCCTAGTTTTGCGAGGGGGGAGTGCGGACAATTTCTTGGACTAGTTAGGAGTGTTTAAATGAGCTATTCTAAAGAGCAAATTAAAAAAGCATTGGAGCTTTATCAACAATGTAAGTCTGTTTCTCAAACTGTCCATATCTTAGGATATCCTACAAGAGAAAATCTCTATAAGTGGATAAAAAAGAAAATGTTACCCAAAAGGAAAGAAAAAAGCTTCCAATCATCATTAACTCTAGCTATCATCCTAGAAATCCTCCTATTAAAACTAAACTAGATGCTATTAAGCGTTGCTTTGAATTAGGAGAAAGTGTAAAATATGTGTCAGAAGATATAGGATATTCTAGAGCTAGTATTTATCAGTGGAAAAAAATATATCTTTTGAAAGGAAAAATAGCATTAATGAATAGGAAAGATAATATTAAAAGAGAAAAACTTTTAGAAGGAAAAGAATCATCTTTTTCTGAATTAGAATCATTAAAAGAAAAAATATTTTCTATGCAGCTTGAAATAGATATTTTAAAAGAAACTATTGATGTTTTAAAAAAAGACCAAGGTATCAATCTAAAAAAATTGACAAACAAAGAGAAGGTAATGATGATTGATACCTTAAAAAATAAATATTCATTACCTTTGCTTCTTAAGATGTTAGAACTACCTAAAAGCAGCTACTATTATCATAAAAAAAATCATTATACAGATAAATATGTTCATTTAAAAAAGCAAATAAAAGAAATTTTTAAACAAAATAGATGTTGTTTTGGATATAGAAGGATTCACGCGCTATTAAAAAGAGAAGGGATAAAAGTTTCAGAAAAAATAATCCGCAGAATTATGAAAGCAGAAAGTTTAGTAATAAAAGTAAAAAAATATAGAAAGTATAACTCATATAAAGGAGAAATTTCTCCAGAAGTTCCTAATTTAATAAATAGAAACTTTCAAGCAGGTAAACCAAATGAAAAATGGTTAACAGACATAAGTGAATTTGCTATTCCAGCAGGTAAAATATATTTGTCACCAATTATAGACTGTTTTGATGGAAAGATAGTTTCTTGGGAAATAGGGGAAGTTCCTAATTCTAAACTAGTAAATGATATGTTAAAAAATGCAATATCTCAATTAAAAGAAAATGAAACTCCTATACTTCATACAGACAGAGGATGTCATTATAGATGGAAAGAGTGGATAAATTTGTTAAAAGAGGCTAAAATATCTCGTTCTATGTCTAAGAAAGGGTGTTCACCTGATAATTCAGCTTGTGAAGGCTTTTTTGGTAGAATAAAAAATGAGATGTTTTATTCTAGAGAATGGTCAAATGTTAGCTTAGAAAACTTTAAAATTATATTAAATGATTATTTAATGTGGTATAATAGCAAAAGAATAAAAATATCTTTAGGCTTTAAAAGTCCTGAGGAGTATAGACAAAGTCTTGGATTAATATAAAAAATATTGTCCAAGAAATTGTCCGCACTCCCCGGTGTGAAGAAAAGTCTGTAAATTAAAATAATAAATGCTTTAAATATCTTTCTATGATAAAATTAAATTCATAGGAAGCTATTTTTATGGAAAGAAAAAGAAGAAACGGAATTAATCTTACTGAAGGGAAAACATATCATTAATGCTTTAGTGATATTAAGACTGCTGAAGATATACAAGATGCTTTAAAAGATCTACTTGCTGGAACTATTCAAGAAATGCTTGAAGCTGAAATGACTCAACATCTTGGGTATGATCCTTATGAACATTCTGAATCTACTAATGCTCGTAATGGTAGAAAAAGAAAAACTATTCTTAGTAAATATGCTGATACTGAAATCAAAGTTTCCCAAGACAAAGAAGGAACTTTTGAACCACAAATTGTAAAAAAACGTCAAAAAGATATTTCTGATATAGAAGATAAAATAATTTCTATGTATGCTATTGGAAAAGGAATTATGATGCTATTCATGGAACAGAAATTATTTCTATGAAAGGTAATATAGAAAACTATGGAACTGTTACAGGAATATAAACAAAACCAGAAGAGTTAGTAATATCTTCTGAAAATGGTAAATTTATCCAAGGAGTTAATGGAAAACTTGAAGCTGATAAAGTTAATGGAGATATTTACCTTACTGGAGATTATATAAAAGATAACTATTCTGATAACATAAAAGAAAATACAGATAATATCTCTATAAAAGAATATAATGGAGAAATTAAATCTAACTCTGTAATGTATAATTATAATTCAGAGAATAAAACACTAGATAGAAAGAACTTCAATGAAATAGTTCAAAATAATACAATAGCTAATTATCTTAAAAATAATTATGTAGATGGAGATGTTTTAAGACAAGAGATATTCAATAACCTAAAAGCTATAGATAACAACAAAGATTTTAACAAAGCTACAAATAACTTATTTGGAAATGATGTATATCCAAGTATGACAAGACAAACAATAGATATGATTAATTTCAATAAACAAGTTATGGTAGATAATATCTTCAATATTAATACAACTAAAGATTTAAGAGTTATTGGAGGACTTGATTATAAAAATATAGATACTAAATCTTCAAATCTTTCAGGATATGATGAAGATGTTAAAGCAGTATTCTTTGGAGCTGATAAAGCATTATCAGAAACTCAAAGAATAGGAGCAATAGCTAATGTTGGAACTCTTGAAAGTAAATATGATATGAACAATGCTAAGAGAGAAAATACATTCTTCCAAGGAAATATCTACCATACATATAACAAAAATAACTTTAGCTTAACTAATAACTTATTTGCTGGTGTTAGTTCAGGAGAAGTTGAAAGAGATATAAGATTTGTAGATGTTGAAGGACATTCTAAAGGAGATTTAGATAATAAGTGGATTGGAGTTCAAAATATAGCTTCATATAAATTTGATACTGATTATTTCTTCTTTAAACCAAAAGTAGAAGCTAACTTCACATATTTAATGCAAGATTCTATAAAAGAAGATGGAAATTATGGGCTTGAAATTGGAAAAGATTTGTATTATAATAATTATAAGGTAACATTAAAAGCAGGAGCAAATGTCTACCATGAATTTGCAAATCCTTATGATGGTACTGATGTTAAGCTAAGAAACATTTCTGCTGATACATTAAAACTTGCTGATAATGAAAATGATACAAGAAAAGATCTATCTTTAAGATTAGAAATACAAAAAAATGATTCTTTTGGAATATATGGAGAATATAAATATTTATTCGATGATGAAAATATGTTCCAAGTAGGAATGAATTATAGATTTTAGGAGATTATAATGGATTCAGTAGTAGAAGCAGTAAAATCAATGTTAGCAACAACATATTTGGATAGTTATTTAGCTGAATTTGAAAGACAAAAAGGAGAAAAACTAACAGATATAGAGCAATTAGGAATGAAACTATTTTTCTCTGGAGTATCATATGAATATGAATCTGTAGTTGAATCGCTAGATAATATGGATATGAAACTATTAAGAGATATCTTAAATGATAATCAAGGTCCAGAAGAAAAAAGTGATGAAATTATAGATAGTGTTATAAATCTAATTAAAGGGTTTGATATACCTCAAATGAAAAAAGCACTAAATTTATTTGCTTCAAAAGATGAAAAAATAACTATTGATAATTATATGGAAAAATTAAACATGAATAAATAAAGATTTATAAGTTAATGTGAGTTAGATGATCTTAACTAACCTCCAGATAGAGTCGATAACTGTGATACTACTTCTAAGTTGGAATAAGGTGAGGTAAGTGATTGTAACTTGCCACTGTGAATAACTAGAATCGGAAACTGGGATTACGAGATTCTAAAATTTAGGTGATACGAAAAGTGTCGCTTGATTTTAGAGTCTCTTTTTTTATATGCCGCCAAAATTTATAAAATCAAATATATTTTTAAAATTTTGATTGACTTTTCAAATGAAAACAAGTATCATTATTATAAGCAATAAAATAAATTAAAAAGAAAAAAGTAAATAAAAAAAGTTCCCACGGCGGCAACCAAGAAACTTTTTTTAATAATACTAACGAATAATCATTAGTTGTTTTTTTATTTGAGTAAATTTAATTAATTTACATCTATATATTACCATAGAAAAAATAAAAAATCAACTCCTAAAAGTTGGTTTTATTTTTTGCTAGGACTTATTGTCCTACAAAAAAATAATATATTAATATTTGTTAGTATTATAGGACTACTTTTTATGGAGGAATCTATGGTTTATAAAATCCCTGAAGTAAGGAGGGAAGCGGTATGATTAAATCAAGCCATGAAAAAAATGAACATATTTATGATTTACTTACCCAAGATTCTTACTTCATACTAAACAGAAAACTTAATTCTTATTGTGGTCTTGTACTTGGAGCTTTCATTGTATTCTTGCTTGATAAGGAAAAATATCATAAATACAATGGAGAACTTACCCAAGATGGTTATTTCTATGCTACAGATATGGATATAATGCTTATGACAGGGCTTACAAGCTCACAAGTATCAAAACTTAAAAATACAGCAGTTGAAAAAGAACTTGTATTTATAAAAAGAGAAGGTATTCCACTTAAAACTTACTACAAAATAAACCTTCAAAAAATTAATGATATAATGAATCTTAATAAAACTGCTATGGAACTTTCTTATGAGAGAATCATTTTTGAAAATAAAGAGCAGAAAGATATATCAAATCTTTTGAATGTATCTGAAGCTACTTTATCAAATCTAACTTTTAAAGATTTAAGATTCATCTGTAAGAAATTTAAAGTTTCTTATTCAGGTAAAAATACTAAGTTAGAAATAATAGAAAAAATATTAGAAGAAAAAGAAAAAATTCTTCAAGGTGGAACTCCTGCACAAGGTATCATACCAGTTAATACTAAATCTGAAGCTTCTTCAGTTCAGGAATTAAAGAATATGACATTCAAAAATTTAAGAATTATGTGTAAAGAGTTAAATATAAGCTACTCAGGAAAAGATACAAAAGATGTTCTTATAAATAAAATAGCTGATTTTAAAGGATTCTTAGAAGAAGAGCCAAAAGAAGAACAAAACAAAGAATCTGAAGAAGAAGCTATAGTTCCTGAAATTGTCTTTGATAAAAAAGATTTTGAAGAATTATTTAAAGAATTTGATATTTCATACACTTATAAAAATCAACTGGCTGTTAAAAAGCTTAGAGAAAAAATGAGTGATAGTGATGTATATCTTTATTTAAAAGAGACTTATGAAAATATCAAGGCAACTCCTGAGGTTAAAAATATTGGAGCATTATTTTCTAGTAAAATAGCTAAAGGAGAAAGACAGATTATATCTAAATCTACTTCAAAAGAAAAGAAGACAGAAGAGAAAAAATCAGAAGCTAAAAAAACTTCTAAAAACTTAATAAAAGAAGTAATAAATGATATATTTACACCTAATAATTCTGATGATAAATTGATGGAAAAGTATGAAAAATACTCTACTGAAGAAAAAGAAAAAATAGAAAAAAAAGCTATGGCACTATGTGCTTCATCACAAAATATAAGTTTGGATTTCTTAAAAGCAATGAAAAAAAATCCACTATTATTTTCATCTATGCTGAAACCTTTTATTATCCAAGTTTTAAAAAAACAGTTAGATGAAGCTAGTTAATTATAACTATAATAAATATATTAGTGAACGTAGTGTGAGCAAGAAAATAATTTATAAAAAATTTAGTGAACGAATATGTGAGCAAATATAAAATTTAATACTCACACCAAAAATTCAAGTGAACATAGTGTGAGCGACATTATACTAGAAAAATCATCAATATTAAATTTTAAGGGCAGCTTACTAAGGCTGCCTTTTTTCTCAATTATTTAGTGAGCGTAGTGTGAGCGAAGGTTATTTTACCAATTCATAAAATAATTAATAAATCTTTTAATTTTATTTAAAACTAGAAAATACCCTAGTGAACGTTGAGTGAACGAAAAAATAAAAAAAGTTAGTAAAATATAGAAAAATTAGTGAACAATACCTTTAAAGTTTTTTATTAATTTTTTTATTTAAAATCTGAAAATACCTTAGTGAACGTTAAGTGAGCGAAAATTTATTAAAATTAATTTAGTGAGCGATTTTATAAAATTTAGTGAACGAAAAACTTGAATTTAGTGAACAAATTTATAAAGAATTTTGAATTTAGTGAACGAAAGTAAATTAAAAATATAATCATATATTTAAAATTTTAATACTCATAAAGCTAATAAAATCATAAGTGAACGCATTGTGAGCGGAAATTACATCACTGTATCGTTCACTAAAAAATATAAATTACAGTGAGCAGAAAAGTCGCTCACTTGTGAGCGGAAAACTTGCTCACTTGTGAGCAGGATTTCTGCACTAATCAATATCAAATAATCATTAACAAAAAATAAAATCAATGATATGATTTTTAATTTTTTTGAAAAAACTATAACTAATGGGGGAAATAAATGAATGATTTAACTTTTTTTTTACTAATGAAAATGGACAAACATTAGAAGATAGATTTAATAAAATTATAAAAAGTAATACTAAATATTTTGATGTATTAGTTAGATATTTTAGAACAAGTGGTTTATGATTTGTATGAATTAACAGAAGAAGAAAAAGAACTTATAAGAAATTTCTAATTAGAAGATTATATGAGATTAGAAATAATGAGTGACATGAAATTTTATTTCCGCAAAAAAAGTCAATATAAAAAAATAAATTTTGATTGATTTTTTAAGAAGGATGTAATATAATTATAATATTCTATTGTTCCTTTTTTGTTTCGTTTCCATTCTCCCACAGCCCATGCCTTGATACCTGCATAATCATAGAATATAGAAATATCTTTAAGTCCAAGCTCTATTGCTTTTTTTACAGCGGCCATGCTTCCAAGAATCTCTCCTGCAACATTACGCATTGAAGCCATCTCTTTATCACTGCCATTGCCTGACAATTCATATCTTACGCCATCATGCATAAGAAAACCGCCATATCCATACACTCCGGTTGCAATATTAAAAGAACCATCAACAAATGCATAATCATTGTCAGGCATTACATCTTCCATATTGCCACTTCCGGTCTTTCCATTAATCTCCTGTACAGCTTCCCTTCCCATATAAGCCTTCGCCTCTTCCATAGACATGAAGCTCTTATATTCGGCAGCTGGAAAACCATGTACATTCTTCTTACATTCGTCCCATGTCTGATATATTCCGGGAACTTTACCTACACGCACAGCATAATATTTCTTAGCCATATATATTTCCCTATTCTGATTAATAAACTCGGATTACTCCGGCAATCTCTTTTACCACTGAAAGTCCATTAAATACTGTCATTGCATCATTAAAATTCTTCTCTGCAACAACATCTGTAATAATAACCAGTTCAGCAACACCGTCCTTACGGCTCTTCTGGACCACCTGCGCAATACTTACATCATTGTTTCCAAGAACACTTGCAATGTTAGCAAGAACCCCCTGCTTGTCTAATGCTTCTATTCTTAAGAAGAATTTGCTCTTAGTTTCAGATATATCCTTAACAGGAAGCTCTTTGTAGCATGAGCAGCCAATCTTGCCACATGAGCCATGAACTATGTTACGGCATACATCTATAATGTCCCCCATAACAGCAGAAGCTGTTGGCATCTGACCTGCGCCCCTGCCCATAAACATAGTATCATCACTTGCCTCACCATGAACAAATACTGCATTAAATGAATCTCTTACTGTAGCCAGAGGGTGATTCTCGTCAATAAGCATAGGATGAACCTTAACTTCTATTCCATCCGGTGTATTTCTGGCAAGTCCAAGAAGCTTGATAACATATCCGAATTCCTTAGCATACTTAATATCTTCTGCTGTAATCTTAGTAATACCCTCTGTATATACCTGATTAAATGTTACCCTTGAATTAAATGCGATTGATGACATAATAGCCATCTTTCTTCCTGCATCATATCCTTCAACATCTGCTGTAGGGTCTGCCTCTGCATATCCTAATTCTGTAGCCTTTGCAAGAGCGTCCTTGTAATTCATTCCTGATTCAGTCATCTTTGTAAGGATATAATTAGTTGTTCCGTTAACAATACCAATAATCTCTGTGATATTGTTGCCAGCCATGCTCTGCTTTAATGGTCTGATTATTGGAATTGCTCCCGCAACAGCCGCCTCAAACTGAAGGTCAGCATGCATTTTGTCTGCCATTCCCATAACCTCTTCACCATGCTCAGCAAGAAGATCCTTATTGGCAGTAACAACCTGCTTTCCAGCCTCAAGTGCCTCAAGAATATACTGCTTTGCAGGAGTAGTTCCACCCATAAGCTCTATTACAATCTCAATATCCTTATCTTCAATAATATCCTTCCAGTTGTCAGTCAGTAATTCTCTGTCAATTGGATCACGGTCTTTATCAAGATTTCTTACAAGAACCTTCTTAACTACAAGTTCTGCACCCGTCTTACTAATCACATCATCTTTCATACTCTGACATAACTTGTATACACCTGTTCCAACTGTTCCTGCTCCTAATATAGCCGCATAAATCTTTCTGCTCATTACTTTGTACGCCCTCATTCCTGTTTATTATGTTAAGTTTATTATATTAATCTGTGATACATTTATTTCATATCTACAGCATCAACCTGATCCTTAAAGTTCTTTATAGCCTTCCCAGCCTTCTTTGTTACAGATACAATTCTCATAAGAGATATAAAATCCCATAACCCCTCTATCATC
>UQQO01000038.1 GCA_900543175.1 uncultured Fusobacterium sp. | reverse complement strand
AAGGAACTTTAAAAATTGGTGACGTTATCGTTGCTGGTGAAGTTTATGGTAAAGTTGAAAGTGAGGTGACAAAAATTTTATGGAACTAAATAACAAAGAGATAATTTTAAAAAAGATTGAAAACATTGTAACTCCTGTTGCTGAAAGTATGGGTCTTTCTCTAGTAGACATTGAGTATTTACAAGATGGTGGATACTGGTATGTTAGAATATATGTTGAGAAAGAAAACGAAGATATTACTCTTGAAGACTGTGCTGCTCTAAGTAATAAGATTGATGAAGATATTGATAAACTTATTGATCAAAGATTCTTTTTAGAGGTTTCATCACCAGGTATTGAAAGACCTCTTAAAAAAATTGCTGATTATATCAGATTCAAAGGCGAAAAAGCAAAATTAAGTTTAAAACATAAAGTTAATGACAATAAAAATTTTGAAGGAATAATAGTAGATTGTAAAGATAACATTATTTTTCTAGAAATTAAAGAGCAAGAGATCATGGAAATTCCTTTTTCAGAAATAAGAAAAGCTAATCTTGTTTATGAATTTGAAGAATTTTAATAGAATTTTCGGGAGGGTATAAAAATAATATGAAAAGTAAAGACGCTAAGATTTTTTTAGAAGCTCTAGATGAATTAGAGAGAGAAAAAGGAATAAGTAAAGAAAACCTTCTTCTAACTGTAGAACAAGCTATTCTAGCTGCTTATAAAAAAAATTACGGAGATGAAGAAAATGTTGAAGTAGAAATCAATAGAGAAAATGGAGATGTTAAACTTTACGAAGTAAAAACTGTTGTTACTGAAGAAGATCTTTATGATGCTGCTATTGAAATCTCTTTAGAAGATGCTATTGATGAGTATAGAAACAATAGAATTCAAAGAAAACCAAAAATTGGTGATGAAGTAAGAATCGAAATTAATTGTGAAGAATTCAGAAGAAATGCTATTCAAAATGGAAAACAAATTGTTATCCAAAAAGTAAGAGAAGCTGAAAGACAATATATCTATGACAGATTCAAAGATAAAGAAAATGATATTATAAATGGTATTATTAGAAGAATTGATGATAAGAAAAATATATTTGTTGAGTTTGATGGAATAGAAGCTATTCTTCCAACTACTGAGCAATCTCCAGCTGACACTTATAGAGTTGGTGAAAGATTAAAAGTATATCTTGCTGAAGTTGAAAAAACTAACAAATTCCCAAGAATTGTTATTTCAAGAAAACATGAGGGGCTTTTAAGAAAACTATTTGAACTTGAAATTCCTGAAATTACTTCTGGTTTAATAGAGATTAAAGCTGTAGCAAGAGAAGCTGGTTCAAGAGCTAAAGTAGCTGTATACTCTGCTGATCCTAACATTGATACTGTTGGAGCTTGTATCGGACAAAAAGGACTAAGAATTAAAAATATAGTTAATGAATTAAATGGTGAAAAAATTGATATAGTTGTTTGGAAAGAATCAGTTGAAGAGTTTGTTTCTGCTGTTTTAAGTCCAGCTAAAGTTAAGAGTGTTGAAGTTTTTGAAGAGGAAAATACTGCTAGAGTTATTGTTGATAGTTCTCAACTTTCACTAGCAATTGGAAAAAATGGACAAAATGCTAGACTTGCTGCTAAACTTACAGGAATGAGAGTGGATATTAAAACTGAAAACAGTTCTAATAACGAAGAGGTAGAACAAGGTGAATAATCAAGATTTTCCAGAAAGAACTTGTTTAATCTGTAAGGATAAAAAAGATAAGAAAGATTTATTCAGATTAGTTAAAACAGGTGAAGATAAATATGCTTTTGATGAAAAACAAAAAGAACAAAGTAGAGGCTATTACATCTGTAAAAGTCATGAATGTTTAAAGAGATTATCTAAACATAAAAAAATAAAAGTTGATACAGATGACCTGATAAAGATGTTAAATCTTTTAAAGAAAGGTGAAAAGGACTATTTAAATATTTTGAGAGCAATGAAAAATTCACAAACTTTATCCTTTGGAATGAATATGGTTTTAGAAGAGATCGAACATACTCATTTTTTAGTTCTAGCTGAAGATATAAGTGAAAAAAATGAGAGAAAACTTTTTCTACGTGCTAAAGAGTTAAATATAACTTATGTTTACTGTGGAAATAAACAACAACTAGGAGAAATTTTTGGCAAGGATGAAGTAAGTGTTATTGGAGTTAAAAACAAGCAAATAGCCCGTGGCCTCATAAATTAAATTAATTTAGGAGGTAATTTAATGAAGATTAGAGTGCATGAATTGGCTAAAAGGTATAATATGGGGAGCAAGGAATTTTTAACTTTACTACAAGAAAAAGTAAAAGTTTCTGTTTCTTCAAACTTATCTGGTTTAGCTGAGGAAGATGTCAAAAAGATTGAAAATTACTTTAATGATATAAATAAAAAAGATAATAAAGAGATTGCGAAGCCAGATAAAACGACTTCAAAAGGAAAAGGAGATAGTTTGAATAAAAAGATTATAGAAGAAGACGATATTTTTGAAGAAGAAAGTCTTGGAAATGGAAAAAAATCTCAATATGTAAAAATGGGAAAAGAGAAAAAAAATTGGAAAAATGGGAAAAACTCTTCTACTGAAGAAGACAAACAACAGCCAAGCAAAAAAAATAAAAAGAAAAAAGGTAGAAGAACAGATTTCGTTATGAAAACTGTTGACTCTGTTGCTTCTGAAACTATTGAAGAAGATGGAGTAAAATTAATAAAAATAAGAGGAGAGATCACTCTTGGAGATTTTGCTGAAAGACTTGGAGTAAGCAGTGCAGAAATAATTAAAAAACTATTTATGAAGGGACAAATGTTAACCATTAATAGCCCTATATCTATTGATATGGCTGAAGAGATAGCTATGGATTATGATGCCCTTGTTGAGCAAGAGGAAGAGATCGAATTAGAATTTGGAGAAAAATTCGCTCTTGAAGTTGAAGATAAAGCTGAAGATTTAGTTGAGAGACCACCTGTTATCACTATAATGGGACACGTTGACCATGGTAAAACTTCATTACTAGATGCTATTAGAGCAAGTAACGTAGTTTCTGGAGAAGCTGGAGGAATCACTCAAAAGATCGGAGCTTACCAAATTATAAAAGATGGTAAGAAAATTACTTTCGTTGATACTCCTGGACATGAGGCTTTCACTGATATGAGAGCAAGAGGAGCTCAAGTTACTGATATAGCTATACTTGTTGTTGCTGCTGATGATGGTGTAATGCCACAAACAATAGAAGCTCTATCACATGCTAAAGCTGCTAATGTACCTATTATAGTAGCTGTAAACAAAATTGATAAACCTGAAGCTAACCCTATGAAAGTTAAACAAGAGCTTATGGAACATGGACTTGTTTCTATTGAATGGGGAGGAGATACTGAATTTGTAGAAGTATCTGCTAAAAAGCATCTTAACCTTGATACACTTTTAGATACTATATTAATTACTGCTGAAATTCTTGAATTAAAAGCAAACCCTAAGAAAAGAGCAAAAGGAGTTGTACTTGAGTCTAAATTAGATCCAAAAGTTGGACCTATTGCTGACATCTTAGTTCAAGAAGGAACTTTAAAAATTGGTGACGTTATCGTTGCTGGTGAAGTTTATGGTAAAGTAAGAGCTCTTATCAATGACAGAGGAGAGAGAGTTGAAAGAGTTGACGTTTCTCAACCTGCTGAAATTATAGGATTTAACCAAGTGCCTCAAGCTGGAGATACTATGTATGTTATTCAAAATGAACAACATGCTAAGAGAATTGTTGAAGAGGTTGCTAAAGAGAGAAAACTTGCTGAAACAAGTAAGAAAACTATATCTCTTGAATCTCTATCAGAGCAATTTGACCATGAAAATATTAAAGAACTTAATCTTGTATTAAGAGCAGATTCAAGAGGATCTGTTGAAGCTTTAAGAGAGTCTTTACTAAAACTTTCTACTGATGAAGTTGCTGTTAATATTATTCAAGCAGCATCTGGAGCTATCACTGAAAGTGACGTAAAACTTGCTGAAGTTTCAAATGCTATTATTATTGGATTCCATGTAAGACCTACAACTAAAGCTATTAAAGAAGCTGAAGTAAATGGTGTAGAAATTAGAACTTCTAATATCATTTACCATATAACTGAAGATATTGAAAAAGCTCTTACTGGTATGCTTGAGCCTGAATTTAAAGAAGCTTACCTTGGAAGAATTGAGATTAAAAAGGTATTTAAAGTTTCAAAAGTTGGAAATATCGCTGGTTGTGTAGTTGTTGATGGAAAAGTTAAAAACGATTCTAATATTAGAATCCTTAGAGATGGAATTGTTATGTATGAAGGAAAACTTTCATCTTTAAAAAGATACAAAGATGATGCTAAAGAAGTTGTTGCTGGACAAGAGTGTGGTTTAGGTGTTGAAAACTTTAATGATATTAAAGAGGGAGATATCGTAGAAGCATTTGAAATCCAAGAAATACAAAGAACTTTAAAATAATAAATCTTTGATTCATTAAATAGAAAGCGAGTGATACTGATGAAAAGACAAAGATTAGCTGGAATAGAAAAAGAAATGGCAAGAGTTATTTCTAAAGTTTTAATGGAAGAAGTTAAAAATCCAAAAGTTAAAGGACTTGTATCTGTTACTAATATCAATGTTACTGAAGATCTTAAATTTGCTGATGTATACTTCAGCATAATGGGTCAAGAAAATGTAAATACAGATGAAGTTGTTGAAGGATTAAACCAAATAAAAGGTTTTTTAAGAAAAAGAGTAGCTGAAGAAATTGAAATAAGATATATACCTGAAATTAGAGTAAAACTTGATACTTCTATTGAACATGCAATTAAAATATCAAAACTTTTAAATGATTTAAAAAGGTAGTGATATGAAATGCATTGGGAGTATAATCCGCTACCTCAGTCTCTCATTGATTCTAAGGCTGCTCAATGGAAAAAAAGTAAGTTACTCACTACCTTATTACTCAATAGAGGCTTTGATAATCTAAAGCAAGCAGATAAATTTATAAGCCCAAAAATTTCAGATTTTAGAGATCCTTTTAAATTTGAAAAAATGCAAAAAGTAGTAGATAAAATACTTGAAAAAAAAGAAAAGAAAGAAAAAATCTTCATTTATGGAGATTATGATGTTGATGGAATCACTGCTGCAGTTTTTTTAGTTAAAGCTTTTAAACTCATTGGAATAGATGTTGATTACTATATTCCAAATAGAATGGATGAAAGTTATGGTCTTGATAAAAAAACTGTAGATTTTATCAACAAAGAAAATGGAAAATTAGTGATTACTGTTGATACAGGAGTCAATTCTATTGAAGATGTAAAATATGCAAAAACTTTAGGAATAGATGTTATTGTAACTGATCATCATAAATGTGTTAAAGATGAAGATGATGATGCTCTTCTTCTACTTAATCCCAAATTAAGTGACACATATGAGTTTAAATATCTTTCTGGAGCAGGAGTTGCTTTAAAAGTGGCTCAAGGTGTTTATAGCAAATTAAATATTGATACTAGAAAACTTTATCAATATATGGATATTGTTATGATAGGTACTGTAGCTGATGTTGTCCCTATGCTTGATGAAAATAGAATCATAATAAAAAAGGGACTTCAAGCTTTAAAAAGAACTAAAATAAAAGGTTTGATGTATCTTTTAAAGTATCTAAAATTTCAAAAGAAAGATATTAACACAACTGATGTTAGTTATTTTATCTCTCCTCTCATAAACTCTTTAGGGAGAATAGGAGTTTCAAAAATGGGAGCAGATTTCTTTTTAAAGGAAGATGACTTTGAAATCTATAATATAATAGAAGAGATGAAAAAATCTAATAAAAAACGTCGTGACCTTGAAAAAATGATCTATGATGAAGCTACTCATGCTATTTCTAAAAAAGATAAAAAGAACTTGAAATCTATATTTTTAAGCTCTGAAAAATGGCATCCTGGTGTTATTGGAGTTGTTTCTTCTAGATTGAGTGTTAAATACAATCTCCCTGTTACTCTAGTTGCTTTTAAAGATGGTATAGGTAAAGCCTCTTGTAGAAGTGTAAAGGGAATCAGTGTATTTAATATTTTTCAAAAAATGGGTAATAAATTAGTAAGATTTGGTGGACATGATCTAGCAGCTGGATTTATTGTTACTCAAGAGAATTTAGAAGATGTTAAAAATATTTTTGAAGAGAGTATAAAGAATTTCCATGCTGAAAATGAAAAGAAAATATTAAAAATAGATGCTGAATACTCTTTAGAAAATATAGATGAGAGAATCTTTAAAGTTATGGAGGATATTGCTCCATATGGATTAGATAATCCTCACCCACTTTTCTTAGATACAAATCTTACATTTGAAAATATAAGAAAATTTGGTGTTGATGAGAGACATTTCAATGGAATTATAAAAAAGAATGGTAAAATTTACCACATGGTTGCCTTTGATTTAGGACACAAAATAAATGAATTAGAAGCAAAAATACAAAAGTTTGATATTGTCTATTATCCTGAAAAAACAATATATAAAGGGGAAGAGATTCTTCAAATCAGGATAAAAGATATTAAAATAAAAGATGATTTTTATGAAATCTTTACTAAATAGATTTAAGGAGGAAAAATGAAACACGAAATCAAAAACTTAGAACACTCAGCAGTTGAGATTAAAATCTGTCTTACAGGTGAAGAATTAAGTCCATTAAAAACTGAAGTTTTAACAGCAGTTGCTGCAAAAGCTGAAGTTCCTGGATTTAGAAAGGGAAAAGCTCCTTTAGATAAAGTTGAAGCTCAATTCAAAGATGCTGTAAAAGAAGAACTTACTGAAAAAGTATTACAAAAATACTATGAAGAAGTTGTAAAAGAAGGAAACATCACTCCTATCAGCTACATTCACAATGTAAAAGTTGAAATGAATGAAAACTATGAATTAACTTTCCAAGTTGATGTATACCCTACAGTTGAATTAGGAGAATACAAAGGACTTGAAGTTGAAAAAGAAACTTTCGAAATGACTGAAGAAAAACTAAACAAAGAAATTGAAATCATGGTAAACAGCAAATCAAAATTAGTTGATACTGAAGCTGGACACAAAGCAGTTATGGGAGATACTGTAGATCTTGCATTTGAAGGATTTGTAGATGGTGTTCCATTTGAAGGTGGAAAAGCTGATTCTCACGTTCTTAAATTAGGATCAAAAATGTTCATCGATACTTTCGAAGATCAATTAGTTGGATATGAAGCTGGACAAGAAGGAGAAGTTAACGTAACTTTCCCTGAGCAATACCACGCTGCTAACCTAGCTGGAAAACCTGCTGTATTCAAAGTTAAAGTAAACTCTATCAAAACTCTAGTTACTCCTGAGTTAAATGATGAATTAGCTAAAGAATTAGGATTTGAATCTGTTGAAGATTTAAAAGCTAAAAAAGCTGAGGAAGTTAAAGCTAGAGAAGAAGCTAGAATTAAAAATGAGTACATTGGAAAATTATTAGATAAAGTTGCTGCTACTTCTAAAGTAGATGTTCCTTTCTCTATGATTGCTACTGAAGTTAAAAACAGAATCTCTGAAATGGAACAACAACTTTCAGCTCAAGGAATTGGAATGGAGATGTACCTACAAATGACTGGAATGGACAGAGCTAAACTTGAAAGCCAAATCGCTCCAATGGCAGCTGGAAAAGTAAAAGTTGACCTTATCCTTGAAGCAATAGCTAAAGCTGAAAACATTGAAGTTTCTGAAGATGAAGTAACTGCTAAAATGACAGAAGTTGCTAAATACTACGGAATGGATCTTGCTAAACTTGAAGAAGAATTAAACAAACACAAAAACTACGATAACTTCAAATACACAATCAAAGGTGAATGTGTAATGCAAAAAGCTATCGACTTATTAGTTGAAACAGCAAAATAATAATATTTATTGTAGGAAGCAGATATCTGCTTCCTACATCATATTTTTACTTGAATAATTGGAAAATATTCTAACTTAATTTTTCTTTTAGTATATTCTCTATTTATTTAAGGAGGTAACGATTTATGTATAACCCAACAGTAATTGAAAGTACTGGTAGATCTGAAAGAGCTTATGATGTCTACTCAAGACTTTTAAAAGATAGAATTATATTTTTAGGAACAGAAATAGATGACAATGTGGCAAATGCCATTGTTGCTCAACTTCTTTTCCTTGAAGCTGAAGATCCAGATAAAGATATCATAATGTATATAAATAGTCCTGGTGGAGTAGTAACAGCAGGAATGGCTATTTATGACACTATGAACTATATAAAACCTGATATTCAAACTGTATGTATTGGACAAGCTGCAAGTATGGGTGCATTATTACTTGGTGCTGGAGCTAAAGGTAAAAGATTTGCCTTAGAACATGCTAGAATAATGATTCACCAACCATTAGGAGGAGCTTCTGGACAAGCTACTGATATTGAGATTCAAGCAAAGGAAATTCTTAGAATAAAGAAGATGTTATCACAAATTTTAGCTGATAGCACTGGAAAATCTTTAGATGACATTTTAAAAGATACTGAAAGAGATAATTATATGTCAGCTGAAGAAGCTAAAGAGTATGGTCTTATTGACCAAGTATTTAAAAAATAATAAAGGAGATTGAAATTATGGGTAAAAAAGCTAGATGTTCCTTCTGTGGAAGCACTGAAGATGAAGTTTCTAAACTATTTAGTGGAATAGATGGAGCTCTTATATGCGATAGATGTATAGAAAGCTGTTTTGATATCCTTGAACTTTCTAACGAAAAATTAGCAGAGAAACATCATGATGATTTATCAGAAGATTCTCTTTTAACTCCAAAAGAAATCAAGGAAAAACTAGATGAATATGTAATTGGACAAGATGAAACTAAAAAAATTCTTTCTGTGGCAGTTTACAACCACTATAAAAGAATTTTAGATAAAGAAAATTCTGCAAAAGATGAAGATAATGTAGAATTGCAAAAGTCAAATGTACTTTTAATAGGACCTACTGGTTCTGGAAAAACTCTTCTAGCTCAAACTTTAGCTAGATCTTTAAGTGTTCCTTTTGCCATAGCAGATGCTACTACACTTACAGAAGCTGGTTATGTTGGAGATGACGTTGAAAATGTACTTGTAAGACTTTTACAAGCTGCAGATTATGACGTTGATGCTGCTGAAAGAGGAATTATCTATATTGATGAAATTGATAAAATAGCTAGAAAATCAGAGAATGTTTCTATCACTAGAGATGTTTCTGGAGAGGGTGTTCAACAATCACTTCTAAAAATTATAGAAGGAACTAAATCACAAGTTCCCCCTCAAGGTGGAAGAAAACATCCAAATCAAGAGTTAATAGAGATAGACACTACTAATATTCTATTTATAGTAGGTGGAGCTTTTGAAGGGCTTGAAAAAGTTATAAAATCTAGAACAAATAAAAAAGTTATAGGTTTTGGAGCTGAAATCAATAGTAAAGTAGAGGAGAAAGTTGGAGAAACTTTTGCTAAAGTTTTACCTGAAGATCTTGTTAAACAAGGTATAATCCCTGAATTAGTTGGAAGATTACCTATTATTACTACTTTACAAGATTTAGATGAAGTTGCTCTAATAAAAATATTAACTGAGCCTAAAAATGCTATTGTAAAACAATATAAAAAATTATTTGACTTAGAGGGAGTTGAACTTGAGTTTACTCCAGAAGCTCTAAAGAAAATTGCTACTCTTGCACTTGAAAGAAGAATAGGTGCTAGAGGACTTAGAGCTATAATAGAACAAACAATGTTAGAACTTATGTACGAGGTTCCTTCTGATGAAACAATAACAAAAGTTACTATTGGAGAGGAAGCTGTACTAGATTCTAATAAAGCCGTTATTGAAAAAAACACGACTAATTAGGAGGACAACTTTATGAGTAAAACATTATTTTTACCTACTAGGGATTTAGTTATCTTCCCAGGTATCGTAACTCCCATTTATGTAGGTAGAGCAAAGAGTGTTAGCACACTAGAAAGTGCTGTAAATTCTAAAAGTAAATTGGTTTTAGGTATGCAAAAAGATCCTTCAAAAGAGGATCCTGAGTTACCAAATGATATATATAAAATTGGAGTAATAGTAAATATTCTTCAAATTGTAAAAATGCCAAATAACAATATAAAAGTTTTAATTGAAGCTGAAGAAAGAGTTATGATTGAAGATGTAGAAACAACTGATACAGAATACATAGCCACATATAAAACTATAAAATGTACTAATGGTAAAGCAAAGGAAACAGAAGCTATCTATAGAAAAGTTATTGGATACTTTGAAAAATTTGTAGGATTAACAGGAAAAATATCTCCTGAGCTATTAGTAAATTTAAAAGGAATCAAAGATATAAACAGTGCTTTTGATATAATCTCTTCTAATCTTCCTGTAAAAAGTGAAGTTAGACAAGAGTTACTTGAAATATTTGATGTTAAAGATAGAGGATTTAAGCTTCTAGAACTACTTGCTAGTGAAATGGAGATAGCTTCTCTTGAAAAGAAAATTGATGATAAAGTAAAAACTAAGATGAATGAAGCTCAAAAATCATACTATATTAAAGAAAAAATAAATGCTATGAAAGAAGAGCTTGGAGATTTTTCTCAAGATGAAGATATGCTTGATTTAGTCGAAAAACTAAATAAAACTAAATTACCTAAAGAGGTTAAAAAGAAATTAGATTCAGAGATGAAAAAACTTTCTAAAATGCCACCATTCTCAGCAGAAGCAACAGTATCAAGAAACTATATTGAAACTGTTTTAGATCTTCCTTGGGATAAAACAACTAAAGATATATTAGATCTTAAAAAAGCTAATGATATCCTTGAGAGAGATCACTATGGATTAAAAGAAGCTAAAAGTAGAGTTTTAGATTATCTTGCTGTTAAAAAATTAAATTCTTCTATGAAAGGTGGAATCCTTTGTCTTGCTGGACCACCTGGAATAGGTAAAACTTCCCTAGTTAAATCTATTGCTGATGCTATGGGTAGAAAGTTCGTAAGAGTTTCACTAGGTGGAGTAAGAGATGAAGCTGAAATAAGAGGACATAGAAGAACTTATATCGGTTCTATGCCTGGTAAACTTATAAAAGCTATGAAAGATGCTGGAAGTAAAAATCCTGTTATCTTACTAGACGAGATTGACAAAATGTCAAATGACTTTAAAGGAGATCCTGCTTCAGCTATGCTAGAAGTTCTTGATCCTGAGCAAAATAGCCACTTTGAAGATCATTACATCGATATGCCTTTTGATCTTTCAAAAGTTTTCTTTGTAGCAACTGCTAATGATCTTAGAAATGTTTCTGCTCCTTTAAGAGATAGAATGGAGATAATCAATATCTCTTCTTATACAGAATTTGAAAAACTTCATATAGCTAAAAAATATCTAATTAAACAAGCTAAAGAGGAGAATGGATTAAAAGATTATGACATCCAAATCTCTGACAATGTAATTATGAAAATAATTGATGAGTATACTAGAGAAGCTGGAGTTAGAAACTTAAAAAGAGAGTTTATCACTCTATGTAGAAAACTAGCTAGAGATGCTGTTGAACAAGATAAAAAGAAATTTATCATCAAAAGCAGTAGCTTAGAAAAATACTTAGGAAAACCTAAATTTAGACCAGAGAAACTAAAAGAGAAAGAACCTAAACTAGGAGTTGTAAATGGTTTAGCTTGGACTTCTGTCGGAGGGGTAACTCTTGAAGTTCAAGGTGTAGCTATCCCTGGAAAAGGAGAGCTTTCTTTAACTGGTACTTTAGGAAATGTTATGAAAGAATCTGCTCAAGTTGCTTTCACTTATGTTAAAGCTAATCTTGATAAATATAAACTTGAAAATCCTGAGTTTTTTGAAAAGAAAAATATTCACCTTCACTTCCCAGAAGGAGCAACTCCAAAAGATGGACCTTCTGCAGGAATTACAATTGTAACTGCTATTCTATCTGTTTTAACTGGTAGAAAAGTAAGACAAGATATAGCTATGACTGGAGAGGTCACTATAACTGGAGAGGTATTAGCTATAGGTGGAGTTAAAGAAAAGGTTATTGGAGCTCATAGAGCTGGAATAAGAGAGGTTATTCTACCTGAAGATAATAGAGTAGATGAAAGCGATATTCCAGCAGAAGTAGCTAAAACTATGAAAATTCACTTTGTTAAAACTTATGATGAAGTTGAAAAATTAGTATTTGCTTAAAATAATATTTAAAAGGGGAATTTTATGAAAATAAAACAAGCTGATTTTGTTAAATCTGCAGTATATGAAAAAGATTACCCAGAGCAACTTAAAAATATGGAATTTGCTTTTGTTGGAAGATCTAATGTTGGAAAATCCTCTTTAATCAATAGCATAACTGGTAGAAAAAAACTTGCTAAAACAAGTAAAACTCCTGGAAGAACTCAACTTATAAACTTCTTTAGTGTAAATAAAGAGTTTTATATAGTTGACCTTCCTGGATATGGATTTGCCAAAGTTCCAAAAGAGATGAAAGTTGAATGGGGAAAAACTATGGATAGATATATTGCTAGTTCTAGAAATAAACTAGTTTTTGTCCTACTTGATATAAGAAGAATCCCAAGTCAAGAGGATATAGATATGCTAGTTTATCTAGATCACCACGATATACCATTCAAAATTATATTTACTAAAATGGATAAAGTTTCAAATAATGAAAAATTTAAACTATTGAAAGATATTAAGAAAAAAGTTGAATTTCACAATGATGATGTTCTTTTCCACTCATCATTAACTGATAAGGGAAAAGATGATATATTAGCATTTATTGAATCTCTTATTACAACTGAAGAGAAAAAAGAAGAGGAAATTTAAAATTTTAAAATTATATTTTGGGAGGAATTATAAAAGATGGAAGAATTAAACAAGACTTACTCTCCTAAGGAAATTGAGTCAAAATGGTATAAAGTTTGGGAAGATTCAAAGTACTTTGCTGGAAAAATGGAAGATGGAAAAGAGAGCTATTCTATAGTTATTCCACCACCAAATGTTACTGGTATTCTTCATATGGGACATATTCTAAATAACTCTATCCAAGATACATTAGTAAGATATAAGAGAATGTGTGGATACAATACTCTTTGGCTTCCAGGATGTGACCATGCTGGAATAGCTACTCAAAATAAAGTAGAAAGAAAACTTGCTGAAGAAGGATTAAAGAAAGAAGATTTAGGAAGAGAAAAGTTCATTGAAGAAACTTGGAAATGGAAAGAAAAACATGGTGGAATCATCACTACTCAATTAAGAAAAATTGGTGCTTCTCTTGATTGGGATAGAGAAAGATTTACTATGGATGAAGGACTTTCTAAAGCTGTTAGAGAGATCTTTGTTCACCTATATAATGATGGACTTATCTATCAAGGTGAATATATGGTTAACTGGTGTCCTAGATGTGGTACTGCTCTAGCTGATGACGAAGTTGAACATGCTGAAAAAGCTGGAAATCTTTGGCATCTAAAATATCCAGTAAAAGATTCTGATGAATATATTATCATTGCAACTTCAAGACCAGAAACTATGCTTGCTGACGTTGCAGTTGCTGTTCACCCTGAAGATGACAGATACAAACACTTAATTGGTAAAAAACTTATACTTCCTTTAGTTGGAAGAGAGATTGATATTATAGCAGATGAATATGTTGATAGAGAGTTTGGAACTGGAGCTTTAAAAATAACTCCTGCTCACGACCCTAACGACTTTGCTCTAGGAAAAAAATACAATCTTCCTATTATCAACATGCTTACTGCTGATGCTAAAATCGTAGATGACTACCCTAAATATGCTGGAATGGATAGATTTGAAGCTAGAAAAGTTATAGTTGAAGATCTGAAAGCTGCTGGAGTTCTTGTTAAAATAGAACCTCTAAACCACAATGTTGGACACTGTTATAGATGTCAAACTGTTGTAGAACCTAGAGTTTCTAAACAATGGTTTGTAAAAACTGAAACTTTAGCTCAAAAAGCTCTTGAAGTAGTTAGAAATGGCGAAATTAAAATTATGCCAAAAAGAATGGAAAAAATCTATTATAACTGGCTAGAAAATATCAGAGACTGGTGTATCTCTAGACAACTTTGGTGGGGACACAGAATACCAGCTTGGTATGGACCAGACAAATATATATTTGTAGCAAGAGATGAAAATGAAGCTAAAGAGATGGCTCTTAAACACTATGGAAAAGAGGTTGAATTAGTTCAAGAAGAAGATGTTCTTGATACTTGGTTCTCATCTGCTCTTTGGCCTTTCTCTACTATGGGATGGCCTGAAAAAACTAAAGAATTAGAAACTTTCTATCCAACTTCAACACTTGTAACTGGTGCTGATATCATATTCTTCTGGGTAGCTAGAATGATTATGTTTGGATTATATGAAATGAAAGAGATTCCTTTCAAAAACGTGTTCTTCCACGGAATCGTTAGAGATGAAATTGGTAGAAAAATGTCTAAATCTTTAGGAAACTCTCCAGATCCATTAAACTTAATTGATGAGTTTGGTGCTGATGCTATTAGATTCTCTATGATCTATAACACATCACAAGGACAAGATGTTCACTTCTCTGAAAAACTTCTTGAAATGGGAAGAAACTTTGCAAATAAAATATGGAACGTTGCAAGATTCGTTATTATGAATCTTGAAGACTTCGATGTAAAATCTGTAAATAAAGATGAATTAAAATTAGAACTTGTTGATAAATGGATATTCTCTAGATTAAATGAAACTGCTCAAGAAGTAGCTGTTAATATTGATAAATTCCAATTAGACGATGCTGCAAAAGCTGTTTATGAGTTCTTAAGAGGAGATTTCTGTGACTGGTATGTTGAACTTGCAAAAGTAAGATTATACAACAACGAAGAAACTGACAAAGCTTCTAAAACTACTGCTCAATATGTTCTTTGGACAGTACTTGAAGCTGGATTAAGACTTCTTCACCCATTTATGCCATTTATAACTGAAGAGATTTGGCAAAAAATTAAAGTTGAAGGAGATTCTATTATGATTCAAAACTACCCTGTTGCTGATGAATCTATAATAGATAAAGATATTGAAACTTCTTTCGAATATATAAAAGAGGTTATCTCATCTCTTAGAAATATAAAAGCTGAAATGGGAATCTCTCCAGCTAAAGAAGTTAAAGTTGTAATAAAATCTAATGATGAAATGGAATTAAAAACTCTAGAAGATAACTATCTATTCATCACAAAATTAGCTAAGATTGAGGATCTAAAATTTGGAAAAGATCTTGCTAAACCTGAGCAAAGTGGATTTAGAGTAGCTAGAAATTCAGAAGTATATATGATTCTTACTGGACTTCTTAACTCTGAAGTTGAAATCAAAAAAATCCAAGATCAAATGGCTAAAGTTCAAAAAGATCTTGATAAAGTTAATGCTAAATTAGCTGATGAAAGATTTACTTCTAAAGCTCCTGCTCATATCCTTGAAAGAGAGAGAAGAATTCAAAAAGAGTATCAAGATAAGATGGATAAACTAACTGAAAACCTTAAAAACTTTATGTAATTATTTTAAAAATATACTTTATTAATTTCTATAAAGTTGTATAATTGAAATATAAAAGTTTTTTAAGGAGGTAAATGATGAACTTACAAGAAAAGATATTCAGAGCCCTTATTGACTTTGAAGCTCAAGGCGAAGTATATGTTGAAAAAGAAAAGGTTATTCTTGGATGTATGGCTAATGGTAGTGAGATAGAAAAAGTTAGAAAATACTTAACATCATTAGAGTTACAAGAAAAGTTTCCTGAAAATTCTTTAGATGAAATTAACCAAGCTGTTCAAAGCTTAGTTGAAAAAGATTTTATTAGAGCTAGAAGGGTAACAACTACAACTGGAATAAACTTTTATGAACTTTTAGGAAGTCAATGTGACCTTGAAGAATTTTTAGAAGGATAAGAATTTTAAAACAGGCTAATATATATTAGCCTGTTTTTTAAAAATATAAAGGAGTTATTTTAATGATAAAAGCTATTTTCTTTGATATAGATGGAACTTTAGTTAGTTTTAAAACTCACAAAGTTCCTCAAAGCACTATTGATGCTTTAAATTTACTTAGAGAAAAAGGGATTAAAATATTTATTGCCACAGGAAGACACCCTTCTATTATAGGTTTAGGAAATAATATTAATGAATTAAGATTTGATGGTTATGTAACTTTAAATGGTCAATACTGCTTTACAGATAATAAAGTTATTTATAAAAAAAGTATATGTAGAGAGGATATAGTAAAATTAATAGAATTTTTAAAAACTTCAAACTATCCTTGTGCTTTTATTGAGGAAAAAGAGTATATGTATATTAACCATATTAATGATGATGTAAAAACTGTACTTAAAAGTGTAAATGTTCCACTTCCTAATGTTAAAGATATCTCTAGAGCTTTAGAAAATGAGATTTTTCAATTAAATCCATATATTCCACCAGAAAAGGATCATATTTTTATGGATATCCTAAAAAACTGTGACCTAACTAGATGGAATCCTCTATTTTCAGATATTATTCCTGCTGGTGGAGGAAAGCATGTTGCTATTGAAAAAGTTAGAGAATTTTATGGCTTTTCTAAAGAGGAAACAATGGCTTTTGGAGATGGAGAAAATGATATAACTATGCTTTCAAATGTAGGTATAGGAGTAGCTATGGGAAATGCAAATGAAGCTGTTAAAAAAGTAGCTAACTATATTACTACTTCTGTTGATGAAGATGGAATATACAATGCCTTAAAATATTTTTCTATCATTTAAAAAATAAATTTTTATTTCAAAGAAAAACAGTATTAATAATTTGAAAATAAAAGAACAAAAAAACTTGTTTTAAAACAAAAATAATTTTTAT
>UQQO01000037.1 GCA_900543175.1 uncultured Fusobacterium sp. | reverse complement strand
CTATTACATTTACACCACCTAATTTTTTAGCCATTTCTATTTGAATTTCGAACTCCTTTTCTGTTCTCTCTATTTTTTTTATACTCTTTCTATATTTTTTATATACTAACCAAGGACAAAGAAAACCAAAAATTATATTTATAATAGGTTTAAAAAATGGAAAAGATAGTGAAAAAAACATAAAAAAATGAGTTTGAAAAAACCAAATAATAAAAGCTTCTAAATAACATTTTCTATAAGTCAAATATACAAATGGAAAGAAAAAAGAATACCAAGACCAATTCCAAGAAAATTTTTCAATACCATTTACATTATAACTTTCAAATGTTTTTTTATACCATTCAATTTTATCGGGAGTTCCAATATAAGCTTCAAGTATTTCTTGATTTTCATATAACTTTGTATCCATGAAATCACTTCCTTTTAAAATTAAACTGCTTTATCCAATGATTATATTACTTATAGCTCGTTTATTAAAAGAGATAAGTAAATTAACTGAAACTTACTCATCTCTTTCCAATTACCATATATAATTTGCTGCTTCCATAAAGCCACCTGATGTAGAGAAATACTTAGCATCAACAGGTTTATCTTTATATATCATTACCTTACCTTTAGTAGCATTTATTGCTGCATTAGCATCTTCATTCTCTTTTTGATTATTATAAACTTGACTTTCTGTTGTATCCTTTACATGGAATCCCTCTTTTTTATATCTAAATTTTAGATAGTCACTTAGAGCATAAGTTCTTGCTGCTACTGCTTGAGCCTTTAATGCTTCAACACCAAAACTTTGCGGCATCTCACTAGGAACAACTTGTTTTAAATAATCTTCTATGTAGATCTCATTTATTACCCTTATTCCCTTGCTAGAAGTTCTTGAAGGTTTTACTTCCATAATTCCTCTATACATAGGGGTAGTAGTATGAGCCCTTTTTAGACCTACTATTCTTATATAATAACCATTTCCTACTAATTTTACAGGATTTACAGTTTTTACTCTCTGTTTTCCATTTACTTTTATAGAAAGTTTATTTCCAATATTTACTATTTCAACTTTCTCATTTATAGGAACATTAATTTTAAAACCAGAGCCTTCTATTTTTAGTTTTCCACCACTATACATAACTACTCTAGTGTGATCTAATCCACCACCACTATTTGTAATTCCTACTCTTATATTTTTTTCTACCCCCTTTATCCTATACATATTTTTTATCTTAGTATTTGGGTAGTATCTTTCTAAAACATCTTTATAATCATAGTTATAGTTTTTAGTTAGATCATAGGCTGTCCATTGTGGCATTCCAACTCCATGTCCATTTCCACCACCATATAAAGTAACTTTTCCCCAAGCTTTTTCTATTGCTAGATAAGCTGATGGTAGAAGAGAAATATTTTTTCTTAAAGGATTCTCTCTATAATCCTCTCCACCTCTAGCTCCATAAAGTCCAATTACTCTACCAGTTTTTATGCTATTTTTATCAGCAGTTAACAGTTTTCTTATATTTAATTCTTTAGCAACTAAATATCTATTTTTAGTAGTTGTTATTAATAAATAAGTTATTACCCCAGATTTCCCTCTAGCAGCAACTTGTACATCCTTTATCTCTCCTATATTATTAGAAGTTATTGGTAGATTTTTCCATTCTCCACCTACTAATGTAAGAACATCTCTAGGACGAGATCTATAAACTATTGGCAGATTGTATTTAACAGAGTTATTAAACTCATCCTCTGTAAATGTCATTTTCCATCTCCAATAACTTGAATTATCTCCATATCCTTTTATTTTAGTATTTTTGAAAAAAGCTAATACTTCATCTTCATTGTACTCATTAAAGAACTCATCTCTATGCTCCTTATGAACATCATTTCCAATCAAAAGATATTCAACAACATTTCCCTTATAGTTATCTGGAATAGGAAGATTATTTTTCTTAAAAAATGTATAGTCTAACTCATATTTTCCCTTTACATGTTGTGGCTTTTGTACACTAGGCTTAAAAATACTAGGTCTGTTTTTATCTGAGTTTGAACATCCAGTAAATAAGCTAAATGCTAGAACTGCTCCTAAAATAAATTTTAATTTTTTAGACATCTATTTTCTCCATTCTTAGTCAATAACTAATCCATTTTTAGTTATATACTCTCTTACTCTTTCTAATTCCTCTTGTGTATCTACACCTATTATCTTATATGGAGTTTCTAAAACTTTAATCTTATATCCATTTTCTAAAACTCTTAACTGTTCTAAAGATTCAGAAAGTTCCAATGGTGTTGATGCCATTTTAGCATATTCCATTACAAAATCTCTCTTATATCCATAGATTCCCACATGTTTATAATAATTATCCATATTTAAATTTCTTGGATATGGAATTACACTTCTTGAAAAATAGATAGCAAAATCATTTTTATCTGTTACAACTTTTACTGCATTTGGATTTTCAATCTCTGCCATATCTGTAAGCTTATACTTTAATGTACTCATAGGGATTGTATTGTCCTCAACAAATGAATCTATAATAGAGTTGATCATATCTGGCTCTATTAATGGTTCATCCCCTTGAATATTTACAATTACATCATAATCTGTATAAGTTTCACATACCTCAGCTATTCTACTTGTTCCATTAATATGATCTTTTCTTGTTAAAATAACATTTCCACCAAAAGATTTTACTTCATCAACAATTCTCTCATCATCAGTTGCTACAACTACTCCATCTAATTTAGATTTTAACGCCCTTTTATATACCCATTCCACCATAGTATGTCCACATATATCTTTTAAAGGTTTTCCCTCTAATCTTGTAGAGGCATATCTAGATGGTATTACTCCTAAAAATTTCAATTTACAACCTCCTTTAAATTGTGTAAAATATTATTATAACTTTATTATACTTTAAAGTAAGAAAATATACAAAGAAAATTTAAACTTGGAGGATGCCTATGAAGTTAAAAAAATTATTGTCCATCATATTTATATCATTATTAGTTATTTCATGTAGTAGTGCTCCAATCTCAGGGAGAAAACAACTTCTATTAGTTGATGAAGCTCCACTTATTCAACAAAGTTATACACAATATAGGCAAGTTTTAAATCAAAGTGTTGTTTTAAATAATAACGATGCTAAAACAGTAAAAAAAGTAGGAAATAATATTGCCAAAGCTGTTGAAAGATATTTCCAACTTCATCCAGAAGAGAGAAGATCAAATATAAAATATGCTTGGGAATTTAATCTATTAAAAGATAAAACTCCTAATGCTTGGTGTATGCCTGGTGGTAAAGTTGCTGTATATACTGGTATTTTACCTTATACTCAAAATGAACAGGGATTAGCAGTTGTAATGTCCCATGAGATTGCTCATGCCATAGCTCAACACAGCAGAGAACAACAAAGTCAATCTATGATTCAAAATGGTGTAGGAGCCTTATTAGGTGTTGCTTTTGGAGTACCTCAAGAGCTATATGGAAGTGCATCAAATCTTATTATGCTTAATTACAGTAGAACTCAAGAAACAGAAGCTGACGAACTTGGACTTATTTTTATGAAAATAGCAGGTTATAACCCTAATTATGCTTTAACATTTTGGCAAAGAATGGCAAAAGCTAGTGGTGGAAATCAATCACCAGAATTTTTAAGTACTCACCCAAATGATCAAACTAGAATTAATAATATTAAAAGATTTTTACAAAGTGAAAAGTTTAAAAATATAAGCAAATAAATTTTAAAAATAGAAAGGAACTGATAAATGGAAATTTACTTTATACGTCATGGAGAAACTCTATGGAATACCTTAAAAATATTTCAAGGGAGCTCTGATTCACCTTTAACTGAACTTGGTATGTCTCAAGCTAGAAAACTTGGTGAAAAACTGAAAGATACTGAGTTTACAGCTTTTTACTCTTCTCCTATGGGAAGAACAATTGCTACAAGTAAGCTAATTTTAGGAGATAAAAAACAGGAGATTAAATTTATTGATGAATTTAGAGAGATCTCAATGGGAAATATGGAAGGTGTTCCTCGTGAGGAGTTTGAGAAAAAATACCCAGAGGAGTTTTACAACTTCTTTAACAATCCTAAAGATTATGCTCCAACAGGGTATAATGGAGAAACTTACTATGAAGTTATTGAAAGGGTAAAAGTTGGATTAAATAAACTTTTAGCTATGCACAAAGATGGAGATAGAATAGCTGTTGTTACTCATGGAGTAACTTTAAAAGCTCTATTCCATATTATAAATGATGAAAATATCAGTGATTTAGGAGCTGCAAAAGTCCCTAGAAATACAAGTTTATCAATTGTAGAGTATAAAGATAAGAAATTTAATATTAAGGTTTTCTCTGATATTTCTCACCTTGAAGATTAAAGAGGGATTAAAATGAAAAGTATTAAATTAGTTTTAACAGCATTTTCTGAATCTTTTAGTTTAATTAGAATAATAGGTTTAAAGAAATATTATTTTATTCCTGGAATTTTAGGTGCTTTTCTCTTTATTTTAATGATGGTTGGAGCAAATTTTATTTCAGGTGGATTATTAAATTATCTAGAGAATATCTTTAATATCTCTGAATATCACTCAATTATCTCAATAATATTAAAAATTACTATTTGGATAATTGTAGCATCATTATATTTTCTTATATATAAATCTGTTCTTTTAGTTATTTTATCCCCATTTATGGGATATGTTTCAGAAAAAGTTGATAACTATCTTACAGGAAAAGAGTATGATTTCTCTTTTAATGATAATATGAGATTTATTTGGAGAGGAATACAGATTGGAATTAAAAGTTTTATAAAGCAACTTATAGGAATGTTTATAATTATGTTATGTAGTTTTCTATTTCCTATAAATCTTTCTATTCCACTGTTGATGTTTCTACTTCAAGGATATTTTACTGGTTTTTCTTTTATAGATTATACCCTTGAAAGATATAACTTCACACCTGAAGAGAGTCTGAAATTTCTAAAAAAACAGAGATTTTACTCTCTATGGATAGGAAGTATATTTACTATTTTATTTCTTATTCCTTTTATAGGAATCTTTATTGCTCCATTAGTAACTTGTGTAGCTGCTACTAAAGTTACTTTAGAACTTTTAAAAGAGGAAGCAAATAGTTAATAATAAGAGCTGAAGAGATTAGTCAAACTAAAAACTTCAGCTTTTTTATTATCTATTTATAAATTTTACAATTAAAGATACCACTATCAAAATAACTAAAATTACTAATTTTATCTTTATTCTCTTTATATTTCCTTCTCTCCTATTAAACATATCTTCTCCTCTCTTATCTTAACTCATCTATCACTGTTTCTAAAATCTTTATTCCTTCATCTATCTCTTCCTCTGTACATTGAGCAAAACTTAATCTTATATAATTATAAGCTTTTTCAGAAAAAACAACCCCTGGTAAAATTCCTACTCCTCTTCTTAAAAGTTTCATATAAACAGCTTCTCCTGTTATCTCATAGGGAAGTTCAACCCACAAATTCATTCCACCTTTTGGTTTATTTAATTTCAAATTTTCTATTTTTTTTAATCTATTATACATATACAACTGTTTTCTTTTGAACTCTTTTCTTGATCTTTCAATATGTTTTTCCCATATTCCCTCTTCAAGAAAATATTGAAATACCCTTTGATTTAATCCTGAATTTGAAATATCACTAGAGTATTTTCCACCTAATACTGAAGTTGCTATTTTTTCTGGAACTATGATAAATCCCAATCTAAACCCAGGCATAAATACTTTTGAATAGCTTTTTATATAGATTACCTTGTTATTTTTATCAAAACTTTTTATACTTTTTATTCTCTCATTAGAAAAATATATATCTGAACTACAATCATCTTCAATTATATAAAAATCATATTTCTCAGCTAATTTTAATAACTCTTTTCTTTTACTTTCAGACATAGATATTCCAGTAGGATTTTGATAGGTTGAAGCTGTATATAAAAATCTTATTTTTTCTCTTTTTAAAATTTTTTCTAGCTCTTTTAAATTAATTCCATCTTTTTTTAATTGAACTTTCTCTACCTTTGCTCCATTATTTTTAAAACTAACTATTGCCCCTTTATATACTGGATCTTCTGTAACCACTATATCTCCTGAAGTAATTATAACTTTACTTATAATATCTATCCCTTGTTGAGCTCCAGAAACAATTTGAATATTTTTTATCTCCGCATCTATTCCCTCTTTTTTTAACTGCTTTTTTATACTTTTTCTAAGCTCCATATATCCTAGAGGATTTTCATATAATAGTGCTTTTCCCCCATCTCTATCTAAAATATGATTTATACTTTTTTTTAACTCTTCAATAGGTAAAAAATCTGCACTTGGAGAAGCAGTAGAAAAATCTATTCTATATTCACTACTAAAATATCCATATTTAAATATCTCATTTTCCATATGATCTTCTGGATAAAATTTTTTCTCTATATTATAATTTACATAGGCTCCACTCCCACCTCTTAAATAAATATATCCATTTTCTTCCAATTTTTCATAAGCTTTTATTACAGATGAATGGCTTACTCCAAATTTTTTAGCTAACTCTCTAATAGAAAAAATTTTCCCTTTTAACTCACCATTTTCAATCATCTCTTTTAATTTATAATAGATTTGAATATATATTTTCTCTCCACTTTTTAACGATATATCTAACATAGAATCTATCTCCTTTAAAATTGTACCGATACACTTACCCTTTTTTTATATTGAATTAATACAAATTTTATGTGATACTTATAATATAAATTGCAATATATGAAACTGTATCGATACTCATATTATATATTATTCTAAAAAATATTCAATATGGAGGTTTTTACTATGTCAAAATATGAATTAAATAAAAATCTAGCTCAAATGCTTAAAGGTGGAGTTATAATGGATGTTACTAATGCTAAAGAAGCTAAAATAGCTGAAGAAGCTGGTGCTTGTGCTGTTATGGCTTTAGAAAGAGTTCCTGCAGATATAAGAAAAGATGGGGGAGTTGCCAGAATGTCTGATCCAAAAATGATAAAAGAGATTCAAGCTGCTGTTTCTATTCCTGTAATGGCAAAGGTAAGAATTGGACATTTTGTAGAAGCTCAAATTTTAGAAGCTCTAGAGATAGATTATATTGATGAAAGTGAAGTATTAACTCCTGCTGACGATAAATTTCATATAGATAAAACTAAATTTAAAGCTCCTTTTGTCTGTGGTGCTAGAAACTTAGGAGAAGCACTTAGAAGAGTATCTGAAGGGGCTAGTATGATTAGAACTAAGGGTGAAGCTGGAACTGGTGATATTATTGAAGCAGTTAAACACATGAGAACTGTTAATGAAGAGATTAGAAAAGTAGTAGCAGCTTCTGAATCAGAACTTTTTAACATAGCTAAAGAAATTGGAGCTCCATATGAATTAGTAAAATTTGTTCATGATAATGGCAAACTTCCAGTTGTAAATTTTGCTGCTGGTGGAGTAGCAACTCCTGCTGATGCTGCACTTATGATGCAATTAGGTTGTGATGGTGTATTTGTAGGATCTGGTATCTTCAAATCTGGAAATCCTGCTAAGAGAGCTTCTGCAATAGTTAAAGCTGTAAAAAATTATAATAATCCTAAAGTTTTAGCTGAAATTTCTGAAGATTTAGGAGAAGCTATGGTAGGAATAAATGTATATTCTCTTACTGAAGAGGAAAAAATGGCAAAAAGAGGTTGGTAAATTCCAATATTGCTAAAATATATTTAAATAAATAAGCTCCTAACTAACTTTAAGGCAAATGAGAGTTATAATTATAATTTTCATTTGTCTTTTTATTTACCTTAATTTTTATAATAACTTCTAAAAAAATAGCCTTGGCAATCTCTCACCAAGGCTAAAAATTCAAACTATCTAGTTCCTTTTTTATAAGCTCCTTCAGATCCAAATACATCTAGTATTTTAGTTTTGTAGTAAGCTTTCATTTCATCTTTTGCAGCTCCAAGATATTTTCTTGGGTCAAATTCTTTAGGGTTAGTTCCTAATACTCTTCTGATTGCTGCTGTAAATGCAAGTCTTCCATCTGTATCTACGTTGATTTTAGCAACTGCTGATTTAGAAGCAAGTCTTAATTGTTCATCTGGTATACCGATAGCATCTTTAACTTCTCCACCAAATTCTTTAATCATATTTGTATATTGTTGAGGAACAGCTGATGATCCGTGTAATACGATTGGGAATCCTGGGATTCTTACTTCGATTTCTTTTAAGATATCTAGTCTTAATTTAGGATCTTCTCCTGGTTTAAATTTGTGAGCTCCGTGAGATGTTCCAATAGCTATTGCTAATGAGTCAACTCCTGTTTTGCTTACAAATTCTTCAACTTCGTTAGGGTTTGTGTAAGTATGAGATTCAGCTTTAACATCATCTTCTATACCTGCTAGAACTCCTAATTCAGCTTCTACTGTTACATCATGTTTATGAGCATATTCTACTACTTCTTTTGATACTTCTATATTTTTTGCAAAATCATAGTGAGAACCATCGATCATTACAGATGAGAATCCTGCTTCTACACAAGTTTTAACTGTTGCTAAATCTGGTCCATGGTCAAGGTGAAGAGCTACTGGAATATCTGATCCCATGTTTCTTGCTCTGTCTACTGCTGCTTTAGCTAATAGAGGAACTACATCTGCTCCCATATATCCTAAAGCACCTTTTGAACATTGAAGAATAACTGGTGAACCCATTTCAGCACAAGCTTCAACTATAGCTAGAGCCATTTCCATGTTGTTAAAGTTGAATGCAGGAACTGAGTATCCTTCTCTATTTGCTTTTGCAAACATTTCTTTAGTATTAGAAAGTCCTAAATCTTTATAATTGTACATTTACTTCCTCCTTAAATTAAGTATATATTTTAATTTTAACAGATTCTTACTAGAAAATCAATTCTTTAATAGATCATATTTTTACTTTTATTTGTTTCAAAATATGCCTAAAAAACCATTTTATACGCATTCGTTTTTTTATCAGGACTAATGCCTGTGGAACTAAATCAATCACTGTTTCAATAACCTTTTGATATTTATTAAACTTTCCACTCACTATTTTTTTAGCACTTACTATCCAAGAGATCATTAATAAATTAAATATTCTTAAAAAATTAAGTAAAAAATTAAACATTCCCTCTTCAGTTATATAAAAATTTGCAATCTTAAATAGAACTCTTCCCTCTTGCTTATAAAATAACTGTATTAAACAAGTTGAAAAATATAGAAAAAATAGAAATTTCATTCTATTTAAATTATTTTTCAAATCTTTATTAAGTGTGATATTTAACAATAAAAGAATTATTGAAATACCACACATTATTTTTAGATTATTTATAAAGATATTACTTAAAAGCAGTAAAAATAAACTACTTTTTAATAACATCTATTCCACCCATATAAGGAACTAGAGCTTTAGGAATTAAGAATGATCCATCTTCTTGTTGATAGTTTTCCATAATTGCTACTAAAGTTCTTCCTACTGCTAATCCTGATCCATTTAATGTATGGCAGAATTCACTTTTTGAGCTTCCATTTGGTCTATATTTAAGTCCCATTCTTCTAGCTTGGAAATCTGTACAGTTAGAACAAGATGAGATCTCTCTATATTTATTTTGTGATGGTAACCATACTTCTAGGTCATAAGTTTTAGCTGCTGAGAATCCTAAATCTCCTGAGCATAGTTGGATAACTCTGTATGGTAACTCTAATCTTTGAAGTACTTCTTCAGCATTTACTACCATTTTTTCAAGTTCATCATATGAAGTTTCTGGAGTAGCTATTTTAACCATCTCTACTTTGTTAAATTGGTGAACTCTGATGATTCCTTTTACATCTTTACCATATGATCCAGCTTCTCTTCTGAAACAAGGTGAGTATGCAGTGTAATATTTAGGTAGATCTTTTTCATTTAAGATCTCTTGTCTATGGATATTTGTCATAGTAATTTCAGAAGTAGAAATTAGGAACATATCATCTGATGTTCTGTACATATCTTCTTCAAATTTAGGAAGTTGTCCTGTTCCTTCACAAATTTCTCTTTTTACTAAGAATGGAGTGATGTGCTCAGTATATCCATGCTCAGTAGTGTGCATATCTAGCATAAAGTTAATTAATGCTCTTTCTACTCTTGCTCCCATTCCTCTATAAAGAACAAATCTTGATCCCCCTAATTTAGATCCTCTTTCAAAATCTAATATTCCAAGATCTTCTCCAATTTCCCAGTGAGCTTTTGGTTCAAAAGTGAACTCTCTTGGAGTTCCCCATCTTCTGATCTCTACATTTGATTCTTCATCTTTTCCAATAGGAGTTCCTTCTTGATATACATTTGGAATTGTCATTTGGAAATATCTAAGTTTTTCATCTACTTCTGCAAGTTTAGCATCTAACTCTTTTATTTGAGCAGAAACTTTTCCCATCTCTTCAATTATTTTTGAAGCATCTTGTTTCTCTTTTTTTAATCTAGCTATTTCAGCTGATTCTGTATTTCTCTTTTGTTTTAGTAATTCAACTTCTCCAAGAATTGCTCTTCTCTCTTCATCTAGTTTATCAAACTCTGCAAGGTCAATATTACTATTTCTATTAGCAAGCATCTCCTTTACAAGTTCTCTGTTTTCACGAATAAATTTTAACTCTAACATAATATCTATTCTCCTCTTTCTGTTGTTTATTAATTATTTGTTTTATATCCTAGTCTTTTAATTTTTACATCTTGTTGCTCTATTCCAGCTAAATCAAGATATGAATTTGGAGATGTGTTTATTATCTCCATTTCTATCATATTACCCTCTCTTCTAAAAGATTTTATTCTCTCTTTTAGATTTCTAGTAGTAACTTTTCCCTTTTTCTCTTTAACTTCTACAATCTCTTCTTGATTTAAAAGAGTTTCTAATTTTGTAATTATCTCCTCTTCACTTTCAATCTCATAAACCATAATAGTATACTCTTCCATAATTGAAGATTTTCCTATTACATCTTCTACTTTATTTACTCTAAATCCAACAACATTACTACTATTTAATCTATCAAAAACCTCTTCATTTGACATAGGTGTTTCTAATTCAAAGTCCATAAGTTCATTATATGCCTCTGTTCCCAAGGATATAGGGCTACCAAAGGACATCTTTGGTCTTGGATGGAATCCTTGACTATATTTTACTGGAATTTGTGATTTTTTTAATAATCTATCGAAAAATCTCAGTAAATCTAAGTGGGAGATAAATTTCATCTCTCCAAACTTATCAAAATACACTCTTTTTTTCATTTTTACCTCATAATCTTATTTATTTTGTTTATATTATGTAATTTTACCACTTTATTTGATATTATTCAATTATTTTTCTTCTAATTTTTTTTCAATTGCTCTTACTCTCTTTAACAATTCAGGAAGTTTTTTCCAAGAAACTCTAACTTTTAGATCCTCTTTATGATCCATTAATGGGTATCCAGAAAGCATTTGATTGTCTGCTACATTTCCTGTAACTCCAGATTTAGCTGCTATTACAACATTATTTCCAATTTTCAGATGTCCTGCAACTCCAGTTTGTCCAGCTAGTGTTGTATTGTTTCCAACCTCTACACTTCCAGCTATTCCAACTTGTGAAACAAGTAAGCAATTTTCTCCAATAATATCATTATGAGCTATTTGAACTAGATTATCTATTTTAGTGTATTTTTTTATAACTGTATTTCCAATTGTTCCTCTATCAACTGTTGTATTTGCTCCAATCTCTACATTATCCTCAATAACAACATGCCCTATTTGATCTATCTTAGTATTATTTCCATTTATCTTTATAAATCCAAATCCATCTGATCCTATTACACATCCTGGTTGAAGAACACAATTTTTACCTATTTCACAGAACTCTCTAATTGAAACATTTGAATAGATAATTGTTCCCTCTCCAATCTTTACCCCTTCACATATTGTTACATTTGGATAGATAACTACATTATCTCCAATCTCTACATTATGCCCTATATACACATTTGGAGCTAGTTTTACATTTTTTCCTATCTTACTTGAATCCTCTATCATCTTTTCAAAAGGTTTAGTTTCTCTTTTAAAGAAGTTTAGAAGTTTTGGCATCAATGTTCTTGGATTTTCCTTAACTTTTAAATATGTCTTTCCTATATTTTCTGGTAAAGGAATATCTGGAACAATTATAACTTTCGCTTTTGTTCCTTGTAAATTCTTTAAAAATTTCTCATCTGATGCAAATGTTAAACTATCCTCCTGAGCTTGAAAAAAGGGAGCAAGCCCAGAAATATTTTCTAGACTTAAATCTCCCTTTACTTCACAACCAAGGAGAGTAATTAAATCAGCTAATTTGTAGTTCATAATTACCTCCCTAAAATATTTCTATTTCTTTATTTTTTCCATAGTTGTTATAACTTGAGTTGTTACATTTTCTCCACCGAATTTAACTGCTCCAGCTTCAAGTATATAATCATATTTTCCTGATTTTGCTACTTCATCTATAGCTTTATTCATAGTTGCTTCAATAGCTTGGAATCTTGTAAACTCTTCTTTAGTCAATTTAGTTTGTGAATCTTGAATAAATTTTTGGAAAGTTTTTACTTGATTTTCAAAAGCTTTTTTCTCTTTATCTGTTACTTTACTTCCCTTTGATTGAAGTTCTAATTGAGCTTTTTGAAGAGCAACTTCCTTTTGTTTTATCTCATTTTCAAGTCTAGTTTTTTCTTTATTTAAATTTTCTTGAACAACTCTTGTTTGTGAGAATTTTGAAAATGCCTCTTGTGAATTTACATATCCTATTTTTACTGCAAATGCTGATGCTGAAAGCATTAAAGCCATTGCTGGTATCAATATTTTTTTCATTTTAGTTCCTCCAGTTTGTAATTTATTTAGATTAGAATGATTGTCCCATATTGAAATAGAATTCCATTCCATCATCCATCTTATCTCCTACTGGCCATCCAAAGTCAAATCTTAATGGACCGATAGGTGTATTAAGTCTTAAACCTACCCCAGCTGTTGTTGCTATTTTGTCAGGGAAATCTGCATTATGGTAGTAGTCTTGAGCTCTTCCTGCATATTTCCAAGCTCTTCCTGCATCAAAGAATACAACAAATCCTAATAGATCATTAATTTGAGTTCTATTTTCTATTGTACCAACAAGTTTTTGAGTTCCTTTGAAGAATCCTCCTTCATATCCTCTTAGAGTACTTCCTCCACCAACCCAGAATCTTTGTCCCTCTTTAGTAGTATCAGTCATTATTCCTCCAACTACTTTATAGGCAAAAGTATTATTTTTAAATAATCCTCTGTGGTATTTTCTAAGTTCTAAAGTAACATTTCCAAATACATCTCCATCATATCCGTTAGCATATCCACCTTCTAATTGAAGTTTTGCATATTCTCCTGCTGTTGGATTCCAGAAATGGTTTCTTGTATCATAAGTAATTGATGGGAAGATACTCCAAATGAAGTAATCATCATCCATTCCTTTTACTTCACTTCTATTTCCTTCTCTCCAATAGTATTTACCATCTCTATGTTCAAAGTCATCTTTGTCAGCTTCCTCTTCAACATATTCTAATTTTGTTCCAATTCCTAATCTTACATTTTTAGTAATTCCTTTTCCTATGTTGAATTTAGCTCCAATAGTATCTATTCTATTGAATAGTGCACTATCATCATCTTCATAAGTATTCTTGTAGATGCTCCATCCCCAAGAGATTCTATCAGTATCTTTAATCCATGGGTCATAGAAGTTAACTGAGAAACTACTGTAGTCTTCATCTGATTTTTCAAATGTAACTCCTAGCTCTTGTCCTTTTCCCTTCCAGTTAGTATCTTTTATTGAAAGAGTTCCTAAAAGTCCTATCTCTGATCCATAAGAGATTGCCCCTTGAAGTATAGCTGTTCTCTCTTCATCAAATAGAAGTACTATTGTTCTTCCATCAGGATCTCCAGGTATTGGTCTTGCTTCATATTTTACATTTTTAAAGTGTCCTAATCTCATTAGATTTTTTACACTTTCATCGTATTTCTTAGAGTTAAATATCTCATCTTTTGAGAACTCTAACTCTCTCTCAATAACATAATCTTTTGTTTTTAAAACGTCATCTGTTGGTTTTCTTCTAGCACCTTTTTGCTTAGTTACCATTTTCTTAAATTGAATATCTCTTACTTTTCCTTCACTTAAATATATTTCAAGTTCAAGATTTCCATTGATTACTACATCAGCAACTTCAGTAAGTGTATATCCATCATCTTGATATTTTCTTAAAATTCTATCTCTATCTTCTCTAATAGTATTGATATTGAAAACTTTTCCAGGCTCAGTTTTAATAACTTTCATAAGTTCATCTGTTGTATAAACAGTGTTTCCTATAATATTTACCCCGTTTAATATAGGGTTTTCCATAACAGAGTAAATAATTTTTACTCCATTTCCACTTTTAACTGCATCTGGAACTACATCTCTAAAGTATCCACTTTCAATAAGGTTTTTATGTCCCTCTATAATCTTATTTTTAGAGAAATATCCTCCCACTTTAATAGGAACTAATTTAGCAAGCTCATCTCTACTTACATATTGATTTCCTACAAACTCAACTGAGTTTACAAGTAGTGAAGTGTCTACTTTTCCTCTTTCTGACAGAGGAATAATTCCATTTTTTTCAAGTGCAGACTTTGCATCTCTGTTTTCTAGTACATTTACTATTAATTTTATACCACCATCATATACTGTTGGTTGTACAGCAACATCTGCAACATACTCTAATCCTTTGATGTTTTTGTAATCTTCAATCATATTTTCTGTTACAAACTTATTTCCCTCTTTTGAAACCATAACATCTAAAATGATTTCATAAGGAATTTCTCTATTGTTTACTACTTCTATTTTCTTTATGCTGTAGTTAGATTCAGCAGCAAAACTTAGAAGTCCCAATAGAAAAACCATCAGTGCTACTAATTGTTTTCTCATCCTTACCTCCGTTCAATTACTTTATAAAGATATCTAATAGATTATCATATTTTTTCTCAAATTTAAAGTCTATATGATAATTTATTGCATCTTTTGTTTTTTCATCTGATTTTGTCTGAACTCTCTCAGGTAGTTTTCCAACCCCTATTCCTATAGATCTTCCAGGTTTAAATCTGTATTCTATGGAGAAATCATACTCATCAAATGCCCCACTATTTTTTTCTGTTTTATCTGTGCTATCATCTCCTAACAAGTTTCCTCTAGCTACCCAATATAATTTATCCTTATAAATATTATCTTCTGCCTCAATAATTGCTCCTAATCTCAATCTATTATTTTCCTCGTTGGGATTAGTGCTCTCATCTGTCATTATATTTGATTTTATTCTAAATTTAGAAATATTTAGAGTATTTTTTACTAAGTTAGAAATAGGCTTAAATAAAGTTTGTGATAGTTGACTTCCTATAACAGTCTTTATCAAAGTAGTTGAAGCTCCATCTGAAAACTCCTCACTACTATCTCCCACCAATAGAGATGATAGATTACCACTTGAACTTCCATTTTTAGATGTTATTGTAAATTTAAGATCATCTAGCTCTCCATTTATACTCATTCCTATCTCATCATTGTCAACTTTTACCTTTGAATCTATTATCAATGTAGGATTGATATTTGGTAAATAATCTTTTTTATCATTAAAAATAACTATTGCCTTATCTAATTGAAATGTATTTCCATTGACTTCTAAAGATCCATTTTTTACCTCAATATCTCCTAATAAAAGGAGTTTACCATTTTTCCCAGTGATATTTCCATTTGCAGAAACTCCACCTGTTACATCACTTACAAAGACATTGAGATCTTGAATATCTAAATCAATATCATCTTTAGTTCTAAAATTAACATCTAGTTCTAAAGCCTTTTCAAAAACTGTGTCTATTTTAAAGTCCTCTCCTAGCTCCTCACTATTATTAACAACTGTTGAAGAGGATTTAAATAAGAAGTTTTTTATAATTTGAAATATAGTTTTTGAGTTATTAGGAATATCTGTAACTTTTCCATCAAGAATAGTGATATTCCCTTTTAATAAACTATTTTTCATATTAAAATCACTGTTAAATAATAGGTTAAAATTCTTACCATATCTATAATCTATATTTTTTGTTGTTAAACTTACATCATATTTTAAATTCTCTAAATAATATGGATTTTCTGAAATTTCAGTTAAAGTTGGAAGCTCTAAAAATCCTTTTGCTTCAACTTCCCCTTTATTTAAAATTCCTTTTAAACTCTCTATATATAGAAGCTGTTTATCTAATTTTATAGTACTATTTAGATTATTTAAATTAATATAGATATCATCATAATTTAAACCAAAACTATTCAAATTAAAATAACCTTTGTTTCCTGTATCTTGAAGGTGTAAATTAAGAGTTGCACTTCCTTCTATATTAGTTATACCATATTTTTTTAAAAAAATATTTAAAAAATCTAAATTTATTTCAGAAGAGTTCATAGAAAAATTATATTTTTTATTTTTTAAACCTATATTTCCATTTGAATTAAATGAGTTGTTTAGATATTTAAAGGAAAAATTCTCTAAATTTAAATTTTCTAAGTTTCCATTTAATTTTACCAAGAAATTTTTAAAATTAACATCTTGTATAGAGATCTGTGGGCTTTGTAGTGTTAAATTATAGATTAGATCTTCTACTGTCCCTTCTAATTTTCCATTTGCTAAAATAGATCCCTTTATATTTTCATTTCCCATATACTCTTCTAAATTCACTAGGTTTATATTTTGATTTTTTATTTCAGCATCTACAATCTTAGTAGCTAAATCATAAGTTGCTGATAATTTAATTATATCATGTAATTTGCTATTTGAGAGAATTATTTTATCTAATTTTATTTTTCCAGTTGAAATATTATCTGTCTTATAATTTCCACTGATATATATATTTGGAAGTTTTTTTCCTCTCAAATAAATTTTGTCAATAGTGGACTCTATCCCTATATCTGCTTTTTTATCTTCTCCTTTAGCTTTTACTGTTCCAATAACCCTATATTTTAAGTTTGTATCTGAATAATACTCTGATGGATCATCTTCTATAATATTTAAAATTGCAAAGTATTTTTTATCTTTTATTGAATAAGATCCGTTTAAAATATTAGTATTTAGATATATTTTATTAAACTTCATTTTAAAATCTGAATAGTTTATATTTCCAGAAATCTTCAGATCTTTTTTCCCTTCAATGAGCTCAACTATTGTATCATTTATTTTTACATCAACCTTAGGATTATTTATCTTTCCTGTTACCTTTCCTTGAATGTCATTCAGATAAAATTTAGGATATTCTAAGTTAAATTTTTCAAAGCTAAGCCCATTTATTGCAAAATCCATATTTGATTGAAGAGTTTTCAGATTTATAGTTCCCCTTCCATTTAACATACTATTTTCAAAATCTTTCAATTCAAATATGTTATTTTTTATTCTAAATCCTAATAATATTCCATTTATATCATAATCATTATATTTTAACTGTCCTATCT
>UQQO01000036.1 GCA_900543175.1 uncultured Fusobacterium sp. | reverse complement strand
AATGTGGGCAAGTTTTTAAATGTGCCTGATATTCAGTAACATTGATTTTAATTTCCATAAAAGTTCACCCCCCTCTTTTCAAATTTTACTTTGATATTGTAGCATATTCTTTGACACAAAAAAAGACCCAAGCCCATTTTTTTGAACTTGAGTCTTAAATTTTAATTTATAGCTGAGTAGTTACATATAAGTTTTGATAACTTAACTTGACTAATTAATGTAAATGCAAAGGTACTTTGTCAAAACCTAGCGATGTACTAGATAATTGAGCTTAGCTAAATAAATATAAATTTTAAAAATTGAACTTTGAATTAGATAATCTTTAAAAAAATTCAACTATCTAAGCAGATATAAAAATATTTACAATTTTTTATATAAGCAAAAGGGGCTAAATTCAAGCCCCTTTTATCTTTTAAATTATCTTTCTATCTAGCATTTTTCTTACTACACTTTTAGCAAGATTGATTCTCTCTTCAACAGTTGAAACATCTAAATACTCATTTTTACTATGAGCCTCTCCACCAACTGGTCCAACAGCATCTACAACTCCAACTCCTAAAACTCCTAAGAAGTTTCCATCAGAGCAACCTCCTGCAACTTCCCAATCATATTTAATTCCCATCTCTTTTTTACTTTCATCAAATAGATCACGAAGAAGTGCAGATTTGTCATTAAGTACTAATGGTGGTCTATAACCGATCTCTTCAACTTTAACTTTTATTCCTGCAACTTTTGGATTAGCTTGAAGCTCTTCCATAGTTTTTCTTATAGTTTCAAAAAATTCAACTTGGTGAGATCTTCCTTCAAATTTAAAGCAAGCATAGTCAGGAACAATATTAACTCCTGCTCCTCCCTCAATAAGTCCAACATTTAGAGAGTTTTTAATATCCCAGTTATGAAGTTTAGAAATCTCTCCTACCCAATGAGCAGCTTCAACTATTGCATTGATCCCCTCTTGTGGATAGTTTCCTGCATGAGATGCTTTTCCAAAGAACTCAACTTTATATTTAACAAGTCCTTTTCTTTCAATAACTGCATTTCCATTTTTACGAGCAGGTTCAAATACCATTGCATATTTTGCCTTTGCTCCCATTTTTTCAATTATAGGTCTTGAATGTAGTGAGCTTATCTCCTCATCTGTATTCATTACAAGAGCTATTGTTATATCTTCATTTTTAAACTCTTTAGCCACTTCTATCATAGAAAGTACACCAGATTTCATATCATATACCCCTGCTCCAGTAGCTATATTTCCATCTAGCTTATATGACCAAGCAGGTACAGTTCCTCTAGGGAAAACAGTGTCGTTATGTCCTAAAAACATCAAATCTATATCTTCAGAATCTCTATTTTTAGCAACTAATACTGGATTTTTTCCATCATTTTGAGGGTATACTTCAACTATCCAATCATTTTCTAACTCTTTTTTAAATATTTCAGTAACCTCTTGTACTCCTTCTGGCACATTACTTCCACAATCAATATTTACAAGTCTTTCTAAATCTGATAAAAATTTTTTCATATCCATATTTTTTGCCCCCTAAATATCTTTATCTTATCCAAATAATATCATATTTGTTACTACAACTGCAATAAGTCCTCCAAGCATAGGAATAGCTGTTCTCTTTACAACTTCAAATGGAGATACTCCTGAAATTCCTGCTACAGCAACTATTACTGCTGTTATAGGAGATACACTTCTTGCAATTCCTGCTGAAAGTTGCATAGGCATAAGCATAACTATTGGGTTTAAGTCAACAGATGCTGCTACTGCTGGTGCAAGAGCTGCAAAGGCAAAGAATGGAGCATTTCCAGATCCCATTAAAATAGAAGATACCACTATTATTGCTGTCATAACTAAAATCATTGGTTGAGCTCCTAGCCCTGCTGATTTTGTAGAATCTATTAGAGCAGAGATAACTCCTATTTTAGTAAGTCCTAGTGCAAAGAACTCTCCAGCAACAATTAGAGTGATAACATTTGCAAATTGGCTTCCCATTGCTGTAAATATTATTTTTAACTCAGCTAAAGTTGATTTGAATGCTCTTCTTCTAATTCCCTCTATTATCATACTTAAAGTGATACTCATAAACATAGCCTCAACAACACCTATTTTAATGCTGCTTCCAGTTAATGGACTGAACATAAGTATGATTAATAGTGGAATAATTGGTAAGAAAGCATAGAATTTAGGTACTTGTTTATCCTCTTCTTTGCTTTCTAGATCAGCTTTGCTCTCTGCAACCTCTAATTTACTATCCATTTTTTTATTTACAAAATAGTGTAAAATTGTGATTACTATTACTGTTGCTATTGCCACTGGGATTTGATAGTTAGCAAAATAAAGAGCTGCATCCATTTCAGCAGTTTTTGAAGCAAGAACAGCATTTCCAGAAGCTGGTCCTAAGTCAAGACAAGCTGAAGTTCCAATTACTGCTGTTGCTGCTAATGAAGATACTCCTAAAGATACAACTATTGGATATACAGTAACCATCAATAGCACCCCTAGTCCTGAAGCACTTGGAATAAATACATTTAGTATTTGCCCTATAACATAAGAAAGTGCAAGAACTATATATGGTGAATTTAATTTTTGAAGTGGTTTAATAGATAGTTTTACTAGAGCAGTACTAGCTCCTATATGGTCCATGTACTTAGCAAAAGCTGAAACTATCATAATAGCCAATCCTAAGCTTCCAGATGTCTTTATAAAGTTTTTACTCAATTGAGAGAAAATATCAAGATAAAGTGATCCAGTTGCACTTTTTGCCATAACAGGTGAGTCATTTAATAGTATTCCTCCAAGTAGAAGAATAGCTCCTCCAATAAGTAAAACCCCTTGTGCTTGATACTTCTTTACTATGAAATATCCAACAGCTATAATTACTAAAATAGCTAAAACAAAATTCATTTAATTCCCCCTATGTTAAATATTTTTATTAAAAACTATAATTTATCTAACTAAGCTCAATTATCTATCACATCACTAGGTTTTGACAAAGTACCTTTGCATTTAGCAATTATTAGTCAAGCTAAGTTATCTAATTTTCTTTTTAACATCAATTTGACTCCATGTCATTGAATAAAGAATCCCTAGGCTCATTCCGTTGAAAATGCAAAACTCGACTTCGTCTCAAACACGTTGCATTTTCTTAACTTCATTTCGCTGAGGGATTCTAATATTCACTTCCAAATTCCGTCAACTTGATGTTAGGAATAATATATTTTTACTTTAATTATTAGAATGATAAATTATAATTGATCTTATTATTTTGCCCCATGTCTATAACGTGGTAATAGCATTGGTGATACTCTATCTGTTTCTACCCCATTTGCTTTTAATTCTTCATGGTATTTAGCCACATGATCAAGAGTTAGATCTTTAATCTCTACTGATTTACTCTTAGCCCCAGCACTCTTACCAGCTCTACGTCCAAATACAATTATATCTAGTAGTGAGTTACCCATCAATCTATTTCTTCCATGGATTCCTCCAGCACACTCTCCAGCTACATAAAGGTTTTCTATTTTAGTTTCTCCATGCTCATTGATTAGAAGTCCACCATTTTGGTAGTGAAGTGTAGGATAGATTAAGATAGGCTCTTTTGTCATATCTATTCCAAACTTTTTAAACATTCTATACATTGCAGGAAGTCTCTTTTCCAATGTTCCCTCTCCATGAATTATATCAATTAATGGAGTATCTAGCCAAACTCCTACCTCTCCAGTAGGTGTATTGATTCCTTTTCCATTTACTTTACACTCATTAATTATAGCTGAAGCTTCAATATCTCTTGTTTCAAGGTGATATACAAATTGTTCTCCATCTATATTTAAAGGTGTAGCTCCAAGTCCTCTTACCTTTTCAGTTACAAGAGCTCCAAATATTTGTGATGGGAATGCAACTCCAGTAGGGTGGTATTGGATAGTATCAGCAAAAGCAAGTTCTGCTCCCACTCTATATCCTAATACAAGTCCATCAGCAGTAGCTCCATAGTGGTTTGAAGTAGGGAATCCTTGATAGTGAAGTCTTCCAGCTCCTCCAGTTGTTAAGATTACAGTTTTAGCTTTTACTACTGAGTATTCCTCTGTTTCAAGGTTGAATAAGATAGCTCCAGCAACTTTTCCATCTGTATCTTTTACAAGTTCTACCACTGGTGAAAACTCTACTACTTCTACACCAAGGTTTCTAACCTCATCTCTAAGAACACGCATTATCTCTGCTCCACTGTAATCAGCAGCAGCGTGCATTCTCTTTCTAGAAGTTCCTCCACCATGGTTAGTAAGCATAGTTCCATCTTCCTCTTTATCAAACATAACTCCAAAATCATTTAGCCATTTAATAGCCTCTGGAGCATCATGAACAAGTGCTCTTACTAATTCTGGTACATTTGTAAAGTGTCCTCCACCCATAACATCAAGATAGTGTTTTGCAGGTGAATCATCTGGTTTGTCAGCAGCTTGGATTCCTCCCTCTGCCATCATTGTATTAGCATCTCCAAAACGAAGTTTAGTAGCTATCATTACCTTTGCTCCTGTTTTGTATGCCTCTATTGCAGCAGATGCTCCAGCTCCTCCAGCTCCAACTATAAGAACATCTACATCATAATCAACTTTATTTAAGTCAATTTTATCCATCTCTAATCTACTTTTTGCTTCTATTAGATCAGCAAGTTCTAAAGGAACTCTTTGCCCTTTGTTTACTCCTAAGTTAATAGCTCTAAATCCACTTTCAATATAGTCTGGGTGATTTTTCTTTAAAATCTCTAATTTTGCTTCTGGAGATAATCTAGGGAAATCATGCCCAAGTCTTTTTGAACGAGTTGCTTCAACCTTTTTTATCAATTCTCTCATTTCTGGTGTATACATCAATAAACCTCCAATTAATAACCTTTATTATTTAGCTATATCTCTATGATTATATAAGTCTTTAAGTTCATCTACACTTTTATTCATTAATTCATCAAGTTCAGCATCCATCTTTCCATCTTTGATCTCTTGAACTCTCTCAATTAAATGTTCACTCTTAGGAGCAACATATTTTCCAGTTATACGACGAGCTAAAAGCCCTACATTATAGTGAGTGATTCCAGCAGGACATCTTGATGCACAAATTCCACAACCTACACAGTCAAAAGACTCTTCAGCACATTTTTCAAACTCTCCTCTTTGAGCATATGCTATATATTGCATTACATTTAATCCTTGTGAACACCCTTTTGTACAAGCGTTACATCCTATACATTTGTATAGTTCAGGATACATCTCTCCCATTGTATCAGCAGTTGGCTCAATTTTATCCATATCATATACAGCTTTTTTCCCCGGGAAGAAAGGAATTTGAGTAAGATACATTCCATCTTCAACTTGACTTTGACAAGCAAGAACAACTTTTAATTCAGTATCTCCCTTTGTTCTATATACAGTGGCACAAGCTCCACAGAAACCTGATCTACATCCACAACCTCTTATAAGTTGATAACCAGCATATTCCATCGCATCCATTATTGTAAGAGTTGAAGGAACAGAATATTTTTTACCTAATATAAATACATCAACCATTTGTTTTTCAGCCATTTCTCTCTCCTTAATATTTTTTTAATTAATATTCATTTGGAAGTTCTTGAATTTCGTCACATCTAAATACTGGTCCATCTTTACAAACATACTTATCCCCAATATTGCAACGTCCACATTTACCTACTCCACACTTCATTTTTAATTCAAGTGTTGTAAATACTTGCTCCTTCTTAAATCCAATCTCCTCTAACCCTTGTAATACAAATTTAATCATTATAGGTGGTCCACAAACTAGAGCTACTTTATTATTGTCTAAACCTAACTCTTTTACATAGTTTGGAACAAATCCTACATGTCCTGTCCAACCTTCAAACTCTCTGTCTACTGTAAGGTGAACCTTTGTATCTTTTTGATTTGGCCATACATTAAATATATCATTTTGATGAACTAAATCATCAGGAGTACGTGACCCATAAACTATATCAACTTTTCCATAATTTTCACGATTATCCATTACATAGTTTATAACTGAACGAAGTGGAGCAAGTCCTATTCCTCCAGCTATAAAAAGAAGATCTTTTCCCTTTAGAACATCAGGCTCTTCAACTGGGAAGTTATTTCCATAAGGTCCTCTTATTCCTATCTCTGATCCCTCTTCAAGTTGATGAATATAATCAGTTACTATTCCACATCTTTTGATACTACACTCCATATACTCTTTTATTGTAGGAGATGAAGTGATAGAAAATATTGCTTCTCCTATTGGTGGAACTGAGATCATAGCACATTGACCTGGCATAAAATCAAAAGGTTTTCCCCCTTCTGGACTCTCTATTCTAAATGTTGTAACATCAAGAGTATCTTTTCTAATGTTAGTTATTACTGCAACTTTTGGCATTAAAGGATCGTTATCATGATCGTGACAACCACAACTACAACTCATCTTATTCCTCCCCCAATCTTTTTATTACTCTAACTATATTTAAACCTACTGGACATTTTTCTACACATCTTCCGCAACCTACACAAGAGTATAGTCCATCGTGATTTTTAGGATAATATACTAATTTGTGCATAAATCTTTGTCTAACTCTTTGTAGTTGAGATGTTCTAGGGTTTCCATGTGCCATACGTGTAAAATCTGAAATCATGCAAGAGTCCCAACATCTGTATCTCTCTCCACTATTTCCCCCATCATAATCTTTTACATCATAACAATGGCAAGTAGGACAAACAAATGTACATGAACCACAAGCTAGACATTTTTTACTAATATCCCCCCAGAAATCTTCCATATCAAAGATCTCTTGTTGAGCCTTTGTTATCTTCTTAGGATCTAAAGCTTTTAAAGGTAAATTAGCTACTTTCGCCTTTATAGAGTTTTTTAACTCCTCAAGCTCAGCTATATCTCCATCTTCTAAAAGTATAGCAACAGAGTTTAATAATCTCTCTCCCTTTTCACTTTTAGCTTCTAAATATAGGTAATCTCCCTTTTCCCAAGTAGCCACATCTGATGCTGGAGATGCTTCTGAAGGATCTATTCCAAATGCTGTACAGAAACAAGTTTCCTCTGGATTGTTACAAGCAAAAGTCACTATTATTCCTCTATCTCTATGAGCTTTATAGTAAGTATCTACTGGTTGTCTTAAAAAGATGTTATCCATTATTTTAAAACTTGCAGCATCACAGTTTCTTACCCCAAAAACAACATACTCTCTACCCTCAACAGCTACTGGAGTAAGCTCAAGTTTCTTCTTGCTATGTTTAAATTTTAGATATGTTTCAGTTTGTGGAAAAACAAACTCTTTTACTGATGAATTAGTTTTTAAAACATCTAATCTTATATTTTTATCAGCTTCATAAGCTCCGAAATTAACTAAAGTTCCTTTGTCCATAGGAAGAAATAAATCGAAGTTACTGTTTATAGCTTCCCATAATTCAGGCAATCTACTTTTTAAAATTCTTTTCATTATTTCCCTCCTTTTTTCACTGCAAAGTTATCTTTATCCTCTAAAGTGTATGATACCAATGGTGAAGGTGTAGTTGAATCCATTCCAGCTTCCCACTCTCCATAAGTTTCATTTAGATCTTTAATTATCTTTCTATTTAATAGATCAAGTCTGATATGAGCAGGGCAAACTCTTGCACACTCTCCACAGTCAACACAGTTTCCACCAACGTGGTAAGCTCTTGTTAAGTGGAAGAATCCATTTTCAGTTTCAACATTTGCTTTTCCTAATACATTTGCATCATCATTGTCAAATACACATTTTACACAGCTACAAGCTGGGCAGATATTACGACAAGCATTACATCTGATACATCTTGAAAACTCATTACTCCAAAACTCATATCTCTCATCAGCACTCATATTTTCAAGGATTCTTACCTCTCTAAATCTATCCTCTGGATCTCCTAAAGAAGTAACCTCTTCCCCTATAAGCTCATCATAAACTACTGGGTTTGGGTGAAGACAATTTTCACATTTAGTGTATTTTTGATTTTTAGAATCTACCATTCCACTACAAGGGATTCCCCAAACATATACTTTTTCTCTCTCTATTCTATTATCTCTTAAAAGTTGGTTGAATCCTAAAGAGTCACAACCTTTTAAGAAGATTCCTACTTTCTCATATTTTCTAGTTTGTTCTATCAGATATTTACTTAGATTGTTTACACAATACTTGTCAAAAACAAGAGAATCTGCTTTTTCTGCTTCAGTTATAAAAACAGGAGTAGACTCAAAAGAAAAATCCCCTTTTTCCCAACCAATAACCATCTGAACTTTATTACTTAAAAGTGCTTCTTTAGCTATCTCTCTAATTTTATCAGTCATTATTTCCATCTACCGTCCTTCAACTTTTTATTTGGTCCAAGTCTATGAACATTTTCTAAAACTTCATTCATAACTGTTGCAAATTTATTTGCTTCAGCTGCTGATATCCAATCTATTTTGAAACGTTCCTTTTCAATTCCTAAATACTCAAGAAGATTGATGAATATTGAGAAACGACGTCTTGTATAGTAGTTTCCTGTTGAGTAGTGACAATCTCCTGGGTGACAACCTGCTATTACCACTCCATCTGCTCCCTTTTGGAAAGCTCTTATTATAAAGTTAGTATTTACTCTACATGAGCAAGGAACTCTTATAATCTTAACATTTGCAGGGTAGTTTAATCTGCTAGTTCCTGCAAGGTCAGCTCCTGCATAACTACACCAGTTACAGCAAAATGCAACTATTAGAGGTTTAAATTCTTCTTTTTCAACTTTTTCTATAGACGACATATTGCATCTACCTCCGCCATAATTTGTTTATTTGAGAATCCTTTAAGGTCAATAGCTCCTGGACGACAAGAAACTGTACATCCTCCACAACCTTGACAAAGAGCCTCATTTACTGTTGCTATAAGTTTTCTTACAACTTGTCCATGCTCTCTTAAATCTGTCATTTTTAATGTGATAGCATCGTAAGGACACATCTCAGTACATTGTCCACAACCACTACATAGATCAGTATTAACTGCTGATACACAAGGGTTAGTTACAAGTTTATCTTTACTTAAAAGAATTATAGCTTTTGCTGCTGCTGCACTTGCTTGAGCAACTGTTTCAGGTATATCTTTAGGTCCTTGACAAGCTCCTGCTAAATAGATTCCTGCTGAAGCTGTTTCAACTGGTTTTAATTTAGGGTGAGCCTCTGTAAAGAAGTTGTTTGTATCTGTACTGATATTTAGTTTTCTCTTTAATGCCACTGCATCATCTTTAGCTCTTGTAGCAGCTGCAAGAACTACCATATCAGCATCAATTACAACAGTTTGTCCTGTAAGAGCATCTACACCATTTACCATAAGTTTATCCCCTTGAGGGAACACCTTACCAACCATACCTTTTATATATTGCACTCCATACTCTTCAACAGCTCTTCTTTGGAACTCATCGAAGTTTTTCCCCGGAGTTCTTACATCTATATAGAATACATATGCTTCTACATCTGGATATTTATCTCTCAATAACATTGCATGTTTAGCTGTGTACATACAACAGATTTTTGAACAATAAGGTTTTCCTCTATCGCTTGTATCTCTTGAACCAACACATTGAACAAATACAACTTTCTTAGGTTTTGTATGGTCAGAAAGTTTTAGAAGTTTTCCGTGAGTAGGTCCAGCAGCATTTGTAAGTCTTTCAAATTCTAGTGAAGTAATTACATTTGGATGATCATAGTTGTACTCTCCAAATTTAGAAAGATCTATTAGATCATAACCAGTGGCAACTACTATTGCTCCATATTTTTGCTCTATAATCTCATCTTTTTGATTGAAATCTATCGCCTTTGCCATACAAAGTTTTTCACAGATTCCACATTTACCTGTTTTCATCTTAATACATTGAGTTGTATCAATTACAGGTACGTTAGGTACTGCTTGAGCAAATGCTTTATATATTGCTCCTCTATTTGTAAGATTTTCTTCAAATTCATTTCCAGCTTTTCTTGATGGACATTTTTCAACACAGATTCCACAACCTGTACATTTATCCATATCTACATATCTAGCTTTTTTCTTAATTGAAACAGTAAAGTTTCCTACATATCCATTTACAGCTTCTATTTCGCTATATGTATGTAGTGTGATATTAGGGTGCATTGAAGCATCAACCATCTTTGGTGTTAAGATACAAGCTGAACAATCTAGTGTAGGGAAAGTTTTGTCCAATTGAGCCATCTTTCCACCTATACTTGGTTGTTTCTCAACTATGTCAACTTTGTATCCTGCATCTGCTATATCAAGGGCAGTTTGAATACCTGCAATTCCTCCACCTATTACAAGAGCTCTCTTTTCAACTTGGCTCTCTCCTGCAACTAATGGGGCATTTAAAAGTGCCTTTGCAACAGCAGCTTTTACCAATGAAATAGCCTTTGCTGTTCCCTCTACTTTATCTTTATGAACCCATGAACAGTGTTCTCTAATATTTGCAATCTCAACAAGATATGGATTTAATCCTGCTTTTTCAGCAGCATTACGGAATGTTGTTTCGTGCATTCTTGGTGAACATGAAGCAACTACCACTCTAGTTAAGTTATGCTCCTTTATTGCATCTTTTAACATTGTTTGCCCAATCTCAGAGCACATATATTGATAATTTATTGAATATACTACTCCTGGTATGTCCTTAGCAGCTTCTGAAACTTTTTCTACATCAACAGTTCCTGCTATATTATTTCCACACCAGCATACAAAAACTCCAACTCTTTGCAATCTCTTTCCTCCTTACAAAAATAGCTATTTACTATATTTACGAAATGCACTCATAAATGCTTGTTGTGGCATCTTCTTATCTGCCATTAAACTAGGTATATCTTCAGGTTTTAATCTATTTTCATCTTTTCTTCTTACTATTGTCAATCTAACTGCTTCCATCAATTTGCATAGATCAACATTTCTAGGGCAACGTGATGCACAAGTAAAGCATGATGCACAAGCCCAAATAGTTTTACTATTTTTTACACTTTCTAAATCTCCCATTTGAAGATATCTAATAATTTGATGTGGAAGTGTATCCATTCCATCAGTAGCAGGACAACCAGCACTACATTTTCCACATTGCATGCAATCTGCAATCTTCTCTTTGCTGATCTCCTCTATTAGAGCTATATCTTTTTTATCTTTATTGAAAATCTTTTTTTCCCTTTCCAATTTCTCCTCCTCAAACTAACCAACAGTTTATTTTACCCCTAAAGCCTCTGCTAGAAGTTCAGTAAAATATTTTACTGAGATCTCCTCTCTAAGCTCAAGATTGTATTTACATAGAGGACAAGCTGTTACTATCTCCTCTGCTCCATTTTCCATAGCTGATTTTGTAATCTTTTCACTCATTCTATCAGTAAGTTCTTTATTATTTACTGCAAGATATGCTCCACAACACTCTGTTCTATATGGATAAACTACTGGAGTCCCTCCAAGAGCTTTTATAAAATCCTCTATAATAGTAGGGTTTTCAGGATCATCCATCTGCATATCTTTTTTAGGTTTTAAAAGCATACAACCATAATATGCTCCAATTTTACGATTTAAAGGGTTTGTTACCTTTTCTTTTATAGCATCAAAACTGATTTCATCTCTTAACATTTCAAGATAATGAATTACAGAACCCTCTCCATTATATTGATTTTCAAGTTCTAAGTAGTTGTTTGCTTTTCTTCTAAAGTTTTCATCTTTTTTTAGATCTTCATTAGTTCTTTTTAAAACGTGGTGACAAGCAGAACAAATTGTTACTAACTTTTCTCCCTTTGAATGTGCTGAAGCTAAACTTCTAACTGATGAAAGTCTTGAGGTTATCTCATCAGAACCTAGAGGATATACAGCTCCACAACATTGCCACTCTTTTTGTTCTTCTAGTTCTACACCTAAAGCTTTAGCTGAATCTAATCCATATTTTTCAAGCTCTTGTGCCTTTGTCTTTAAAGTACAACCAGGGTAATAGCTAAATTTCATTATTTTCTTTCCCTCCTTAATTCTTATTGAAGTATGTATTTTTTTAATTTTGACTATATATATTTTAAAATTTATTTTCATTTTTATCGAAAATAATTTGATCACTTTCAAATGAAAAGGTTCGTTTTCCGTACTGTTTTGTTAATATATTATTATATTTTCCATTTTATGTCAAGTTTTTTTCTTTACACTAATATAATATGAGCTTTTTTTTATCTTTTTTTGTATAAATTTTTATTATTTATATTTATAAAATAAAAGGGGCTGAGCAAATTAATAGTGTAAAATTACCAATTTGCAACAACCCCTTAAAATAAAAAAATATAGAATATACTAAATAATTTTAAAATAGCTTTTATCATAGAAAGTACCAATTTACAGAAATAAGTTCACACCCTCTCTATAATTCAATTACCTTCTGTGCCATCTCTCTAAATGTATCATCATGGGTTACAATTATACTTTGCTCTAAATTTTTAAGAATCTCCCCAATAGAGTCAGCAAGGCTCTTTCTTCTTTCTGAATCTAAGTTATTAGTTGGCTCATCAAAAATTGAAAATCTACTCTCTGTAAATAGCTCACTCATAGCCCCTCTTATAGAGATAGCCACTGCCACTTGCTCTCCCCCAGAAAGTTGCTCAAATCTCAACTCTCCTCTATCTCCAGATAGATAAACACTATATTTGTCCTTATCTTCATTTGACCAAATAACCTTCTCTCCTCTACCAGTTATCTTTCTAAAATTTTCAGTAGCTAAAATCTCTATCTCTTTTAGCATATTTTTTGAAACCTCTTTACCCATAGATTTTATTCTCTCTCTAAATGCCTTTGTTAGCTCTAACTTCATCTTTAATTTTTCCAAACTTTTCTTCTTATCTTTAATTATATTTTCATGCTCTTTAATCTTAGCTAACTTATCATTTAGATTTTTAATCTCTCCATTAATTCCACCAAGTTTCTCTCTTATCTCTGCCACTTTCTCATCTTTTTCAACTTGGCTTTTCTCAAGTTCTTCTTTATTTAAAGAAACAAGACTATTTTCTAGTTTTATTAAATTCTCTCTAAGAGTTTCTAAAACTTTCTCCTCTTGACTCTCTTTCTCTTTTAATCTCTCTTTTTCAACCTCTAAACTCTCTTTCTCAAGAGCCTTTTTATAGTTTTCTAAATATAGTTCATTGCTCTCTTTCAAAGAGTTTAAAAGAGTTTCATATTTTTCAACTTCTTCACTCAGTTCTTGATATTTTACAAGAGCAGGTTTATTCTCCTCAATGGAATTTCTTATCTCTTTCTCTTTTAAAGAAAGTTCTTTGATCTCTAGAAGTTTCTCCTCTATCTTCTCTTTAAGCTCTTTTCCTCTTTCAATATCTTCATTTAAAATATTTTTAATCTTATCTCTCTCAATAATATCTTTTTCACTATTTTCATTTTCAATTTTAGTTTCTAATTGAGTATTCTTAGCTAAAATCTCCTCACGGTTTTTTATACTGTTGATCAATTTCCAGTTTTCATACTCAAGTTTTTTATTTTTTAACTTCTCCTCTCCCCTTTGGAATTTAGCTTGATCAACCTCTATTTCACTAATTTTTAATTCAATTTCATGGTTAAGCCTATTTAATATAGTTTTCATCTCAACTATCTTTTCTTTATCTTTTAACTTTACTTCAAGCTCTTCAAGTTGATGCTTTTTATCTGTAATAATCTCTACATACCTTTTTCTTCTCTCTAGAAAAAAATTATTTATATCTTTTCCACTTAAATTTTTACAATTTTCATTTAAAAATGGACAGATTGAAGACTTTAATTTTTCATGTGCCTCTTTATTAGCTATTCCAAGAGTTATATTTTTTTCTATCTCTCCTTCAATCTTTTTCTTATCATTTTCTATACTTTTAAATTCCTCTATCTTTTCATCTAATCTTTCCTTAATTAGATTATCTCTCTGCCCCTTTTTAATCTCTAAATCTGACTCTTTCTCTTGAAGTTTTACTATAAAAGTACTTAAAGTTTTTTCTCCATTTTCAATATCACTTTCAAACCTTTCTAGTTCTTCTAAAAGTGGTATATTCTTTTCCAATTCACCTTTATATACTTGAAGATTTTTCTCTTTTTTCTCAATCTCCCCTTGTAAAAAGTCAACTCTATCTTTTTTCTCTCTACAACTTACCTTTAAATTTTCAATACTATTTTTCCATAGATTTACTTGATTATTAGAGTCACCTCTCAATTTTTCCAATGAGATTAGCTCTTTTTCTAAATTATTTTGTTTCTCTCTTATCTGATCAAGCTCTTTTTTCTCTTTTTTTACACTTTCCAAAATCTCAGAAGTTTTAATATACTCATTGTGCTTTTCTATATTTTTATCAGCTATCTCCTTAGCTAAAATAGTTTCCTCAATCTGTTTTTTTAGTTTTTCCTCTTGTAAAGTAATATTGTTTAAAACTTCCTCACTTTTTCTAATCTCTCCATTTATCTTCTCTATCTTTAGCTCTGTACCGCTTATCTGATTTAATTTTTCCTTGATCTCTTTTAATTCAGCTGAAAGATTATTTAGATATTTTTCAAACTCCTTCTCTCTCTCCTCTTCAAGCTCTAATTTTTCTTTGACCTCTTGAGAATCTTCCATAATATCTGATATACTTTTAATGCTATTTTCTTCAATAGCTATCTCATTTTTATACTTTCCTTCAACATCTTTTGAATATCCATCATAGATCTCTCTATATATTTCAGTATTAAAAACCTTATCAAAAGTTTTCTCTCTATCCTTAGCAGTTGCCTTAAAAGATGATATAAACTCATTTTGCTTAGCTACAATTACATTGTCATAGACATCTTTTATATCCCCTCTAATACCACAAAGTTCTCTAATCCTATCCTCTTTTACTTCAAGTTCAAGCTCTGGATTTGATTTTCTATATATAGTCCTTCCTCCATTAAGTTTTTTAGTTACTATATATTCTTCCCCATCAACTCCTGTAAATTCAACTTGAATCTTTCCATTTTTTTTTCCATATTGAATTGCATCTTTTTTTGCCCCTCTTAATCCTGAATCAAAAAGAGCATAACCAATAGCCTCTAATATTGAGGATTTTCCCTTTCCATTCTCTCCTAAAAGTAGATTTATTCCCTTATCAAATTCAACTTCAAGTTTCTCATGGATACGATAGTTTTCTAAATATATTCTATTTATCTTCATTCTCCTATCTCCCCTTCTAACATCTTATCAAAAAGCTCAAAAAATTCATCTCCCATATCCTCTTTTAATTCTTGATACTCTTTAAAACTTTGTAGATACTCTACCACCTTTTCCCTATCTGAAAACTCTTCCCAGTGGCTGACAATCTCCTTCTCCACATCTTTCACAGAGTAATATCCATCTTCTCCCATATTTCTATCATATATAGAGTTAGGATATCTCAAATTTATATATCCTTTCAATGCTCCATTATTTTCAAGAATAGACTCTAGCTCATTTACATTGACATAACCACTATCCTTTAATTTTACATTGATTATTACCAGCTCTTCTCCAGTTAATTCTAAACTTTTTACAAATGTTTCAAACTCTGAAACTAAATTATCTTCATAGGCAAAATTCTCTTCAACTCTCTTTCTTGGTGAGATCTCAATAAATTTATACTCCTTTGTATCTGTATCAAAAAGTATTCCACCCTTTGTGTTACTTCTCTCATTCAGTACATTCCAAAACTCTAAAGAACCAGGGATAAATAATATAGGCTCATCTTTAGGGTACACAGAAAATGAGTGAAGATGCCCCCCAGCTATATATATTGCCTTGTCCTTTAGTTTCTTTATTGAGCTTGTTGAGGCTAAACCACCAATAAATTCACTTCCACCACCTATTGCAGTATGCACAAGGACAATATTTTTTTCATTTTCATCTAGTTTTTCACTGAGTTTTTCCAATACTTCATCAATAGCAAAACCGGGGTATCCAACTCCATAGAAGTTCACATCTCCTATTTTTATCTTTTCAAACTCATAATCCTTACCAGTAAAACTATATTTTCCCCTTTTAACATAATCTTTTCTCTCTAAATAACTTATCCAAGAGTTCACCTCATCATAACCACTTATATTATCATGGTTTCCCTCAATAAGCAGTACATCTATCTTGGCATTTTTTAATTTAAGAAATGTTTTTTCACATCTTTCTAAAGTATCTGGAGTAAGCTCCTTCTTATCAAAAAGATCTCCAGCAATCAGCATCAAATCAACTTTTAACTCTATCCCCTTATCACAAATCTGATCAAAGGCTCTAAAAAAATCAAGATATCTTTTTTGAGAAAACTCCCTTGTTCCAAAGGGTTTCTTCCCTAAATGTACATCTGAACAATGTAAAATTTTCATCCTATTTCTCACCTCTACAATAAGCTACAAACTCACACTTTTTGCAACTTTCCTCTGAAAATACTCTTCTTTCAAATCTCTTATCCAATATTTTTTTTACTATATTGTCAAATTCAGCCTTTCCAATATCTAAGCTCTTTTCATCAGCCTCTACTTTAATTATAGAACCCTCTCCATCTCCTACATAATAAATATATAGCTCTATATCCTCATTTAAATATTTTTTCTTTAAAATATATCCATAGATTTCAAGCTGTCTTTTATGTATATGGAAATTTTCACTTTCATATCCTTGGAACTTTCCTGTTTTAAAATCAATTAATTGTATCTTTCCATCTCTTTTTAAAATCAAGTCAACAATTCCCTCTAAAAGATAGTTATCCTCTACACTATATATCTTTTCCTCACTACTTAAAATATTTTTCCAATCATCTCCTATATATTCAATATATTTTTTTAACACTGTGAAAGCTCTATCTTTATCCTGCTTTCTGATCAAAGCTCTTATGCTATTGTATAATCCGTTACTACTTTTTTCTATAATATCTCTTACTATTTCATCATCAAAAACAGTTTCTGAATCTTTTATTCCCTGTTTATTGATTGCCTCTATACTTTGATGAACTAGCAATCCATAAGATATCTCATTTGTCTTTAAAGTTGCAAACTCATACTCTCTTAAAAATCTATATTTCAATGGACACTCATCATATAGAAGAATATCTCTAGTATATGAAAAGCTCTCTTTTAACTCTGCTCCATTGTGTTTATCTATATCTAAATCTTTGAAGTTTTCATCTGTAAAATATGGAATTGTTTCATATATAGGTCTAAAAGTTCTAGCTGGTATCTCCTTTCCACCAGATCTATTCTCTATACTTGTTAAAACAAGAAGATTTTTGGCCCTAGAAAATGCAGTATAGAACACTCTCCAAAAATCAAATCTCTCTCTTTGATCTTCTGGCTCAAACTCATTATATATACCTGTAAGTTTCTCCAACATCTCCTCATCTGCTTTATCTCTTATCAATGGATCATTTTCCAATGAACCAACTATTACAACAGGAAATTCAAGCCCTTTAGCTTGGTGGATAGTCATAAAAGATACAGCACCTTTTGGAGTTTCCCCTTTATTTTCATACTCATCTAACTCCTCTTCAAAAAGAAGTTTCATATGTGTAATAAAAAAGTATTTTAAAGTTCTCTCAATATTCTCCATAGTGAATTTTTCAAGTTTACTT
>UQQO01000035.1 GCA_900543175.1 uncultured Fusobacterium sp. | reverse complement strand
ATATTAAAAATTTTTTATATAAAGTCAATTTATAATTTCCTTAGAAATTAAAAAAGCACTTAAAATTTTGACTTAATAAAATTCTAAGTGCTTTTATCTAATTATTTAAAAAATCTAAATCCTTATTTTGATTATAATTATGCTGAATAATTGTACCATCTTTCTTATAAATTCTACTCTCTTTTATTCTACCACCATCATAAAATTTAAAACTTATTCCTTGTGGTTTATTATCAATATAATTTACAATCTCATCTAAATATCCACCTTCATCAAAGGTAACATAATTTCCCTCTATTTTATCATCTACATACATAGCTCTATGCTTTAATTGCCCATTTTCATAAAATCTAAAATACTCTCCATCTCTCTTATCATCTTTATATACTATCTTTTCTTTTATATTTCCATTTTCATAAAAAACAAGCCATTCTCCTTGTTTCATTCCATTTTGAATATCTCCTCTTTCATAAATCTTTCCATTGCTATAATAAGAGTGATAATTTTTCTCTATATTTGGACAACAATTTCCATATGCTATAATACTAGACAATAACAAAAATAGAGTTACTAAACTTTTTTTTAACATATCTTTCTCCTAAAGATGTTTATCTTACCCTATTTATTTCTTGATTCATTTATACGTCTAATAGCTATATCTCTTGCTTTTATATATTGCTCCTGAGTTATATATTTTTGCATCTCTATTTGACTTCTTATTCTATCTTTTAATATATTAGCCTCAATATCTCCTATTCTATCAAATAGTGCATCTATCTCAGCTAAATTTTGCTCTGCTCCATCTAAAACATACTTATTTACCTCTAATTCAAGTTGTTTTTTCTCTAAAAGTAGCATCTTATAGTTTGTACTTACCTTTCCAACCATACCTTTAGCCTTATTTATATTTTCTTGTGAAACTCCAACTTTTTTAAAATCTTCATCTGATACTATTCCAAGCCCACCATTGTCAGCTAAAGCTAAAAATGAAAATGCCATCATAATAAATAGGCCACTAAAAAACTTTCTCATTTATTCTCCTCCACTAAATCTGTACATCTAATCCGAATAAATCTTCTGTATTTATTTCTACTTTTTTATCATCAAACATTGAGTCTGAAAAAATATGATCTAAAGTGATATCATTTTTATCTAAAAATTTTTCACTTATATTTCTATTTATTACATACTTATCCATAGAATTTAAATTTGTATCTTTAAAAAGCATCTGATAAGTTGAACTTGTAAACATTCCTAGTACAAATAAAGATAATGAAAATAAAGATTTTCTCTTATTTTTTCTCTTTTCCTCTTCCAATAGAGTCTTGTAAATATTGGCTCTTACTCTCTCTTTAGGCGTCATATTAATTTCCTCCCATATCTCTGATAGCTTTATAATATACTGATTTAACTGTAGATATATTCATAGCTTTCATATCAGCTATCTCTTTTAACTTATATCCATAAATATCTTTTAAAACTACTATCTCTCTCTCTTGTAAAGAGAGCTCCTTTAATTTTTCCTCCAATATAATAGGAGTATCTATATCTGAGTTACACTCTAAAGCTAAAATCTCTTCATTTATATCCAATTCTACCTTTCTTTTTCTGAAAAAGTCATAAATTTTGTTAATAGCTATTTTATAGATCCAAGTATAAATATTACTATCTGCTCTAAATTTGCTAAGATTTTTATAAACACTCATAAAGACCTCCTGAGATATATCCTCTGCATCCTCAGGATTCTTTACCACACCTAATATTTTGTAATATATCCTATCGAAATACTGCTCGAAAATCTCATCAAAGTCCATGTTTCTACTACCCTCACAAAGTTTTTATATTAATTAGACGTTCCTTTTTCTTAAAAAGTTTATATTTAATAAGTTTTTTTACTATTAATCTTTACTCCTCCACTTATTCCAAAAGTTTTTCCCTCTAAATCTATTACAGTATCCTCTTGAAGATTTATAATTTTAGAGTTAAGCATCGGTCTCTCTGAAAAACTTCTTCCTGAATCTCTATCATCTCTATCTCTATAACTAAAATCAAATGCTCCACTTATCATTGGTGTCTCTTGATAAGTCATTCTATACTCTCCAGACTCTAAATAATAGGGAACTCCTGAATCTAAAATAACATTCTTTATTCTCACTGAACGAACTTGATTTCTATTATAGTTAACTATAAGTTGTTTTCTTCCTTCTGATTTTGTTAAAGAAACCTCTTTACTACTTTTTATAGATGCACAACTTGTTAATAGAATTATAATCAACAGATTAATTAGCCAAATTCCCTTTATCTTTTTCATTTTTATCGTCCTCCATTATCATCTTTTTCAATTCAACTAATATTTCAGACTCTTTTACTTTTTTTACTATTTCACCTTTTTTAAATAATACTCCTTCACCTTTTCCACCAGCTACACCATAATCAGCTTCTCTTGCTTCTCCAGGTCCATTTACAACGCAACCCATAACTGCTATTTTTATATTACGTTGCTCATTTTCAAATTCCTTTTCAACTTTTTTAGCTAGTCCAATTAAGTCTATCTCTGTTCTTCCACAAGTTGGACAAGATACTATCTCCACTCCTGTTTCTCTTAAACCTAAAACTTTTAAAATCTCTTTAGCAACTTTTATCTCTTCAACTGGATTTTCTGTTAATGATACTCTTATTGTATCTCCTATTCCATCTACAAGAAGACTTCCTATTCCAATAGCTGACTTTACTGTTCCTTGAAATGCAGTTCCTGCTTCTGTTACTCCTAAGTGAAGTGGATAATCTACAAGCTCATTGATCTTTCTATAAGCTTCAACCATCATCTTTACATTACTTGCTTTTAAAGAGATTACAATATCATGGAAATCATATTTTTCTAAAAGATTTATATGATACATTGCACTTTCAACCATTCCTTCAGCAGTTGGTTTCCCATATTTTTTTAGTATCTCTTTTTCTATTGAACCAGAGTTTACTCCTATTCTTATAGGAATTCTCTTCTCCTTTGCCATTTTAACAACTTTTTCTACATTCTCATCTGATCCTATATTTCCAGGGTTTATTCTTAACTTATCTATTCCATTTTCCATAGCTGCTAAAGCAAGTTTATAGTCAAAATGAATATCAGCAACTAAAGGAATAGACACTCTCTTTTTAATCTCTTTTATAGCTTCTGCTGCCTCTAAATTATTTATTGTCATTCTAACTAATTCACAACCAGCTTTTTCTAATTCTCTGATTTGTGCTACTGTTTTTTCTACATCACTTGTAGTAGTATTTGTCATAGATTGAATTATAACTTTATTTCCTCCACCAATTATAAGGTTTCCAACTTTTACTTCTCTTGTCTTTTTCAAAATTCTTCAACTCCTTAATAAAAAAGTCCTGAAATACAGGACTTTAATTTTATTATTTTTTTCCAAGATGACTCATTGGATTTTGTGTTTTTCCATTTTTTCTAATTTCAAAATGCAGATGAGGCCCTGTTACTCTTCCTGACATTCCAGTTTTTCCTATTAACTCTCCCTTATTAACATTTTGCCCTACTTTTACACCTATTTTATCAAGATGAGCATATCTTGTTTCATAACCTGAAGCATGTTTAAGTATTATTATTTTCCCATAACCATTCATATATCCAGCAAAACTAACTTTTCCACTTTGTGAAGCACGAAGAGGAACATATCTAGCTTTTAAGTCAACTCCTGCATGGAATATATATCTTTTTAAAACAGGATGAAATCTACTTCCATAAGGACTGTTTACCCCTCTATATTCAACTGGATATCTAAATCCTGCTGAAGCTACAGCAGCAGTAGTTTTTGATCCTCCACCTTTTTTCCCTGAGCTTCTATTTAAAGCTTTCAAATCTGGATTTTTTAGAAATATACTTTGTCCTATCTTTAAACTCTTTTCTTCTACTTCGTTATAAGCAAGAATGTCATCTACTTTCATTTTAAATTTAGATGCTATCTTATATAGAGAATCTCCCTTTTCAACTTTATAAAAAACTCCATTTTCTGATACGATTGTTAATTTTTGTCCTATCTTCAAATTTTTTACTGAGATATCTGGATTGTTTGCAAGTAACATCTCCATTGTCATTCCATTTAGAGATGCAATTTCAGAAATTGTATCTCCCTCTTTAACTATATACTCTCTCTTTTCAGGGAGTTTCTTTTCTGATTTAATATCTTCTACTACTGTTCCTTCCTCTACAACTTCTGTTGTTTCAGATTTCCCATCCTCTGTTCCTTTTATCTCTTCCAATGATTTATACTCATTTGGAAAATTATACTCTTTTTCAAATGTATAAAAACTATCTACTAATACAGAAACTCCACCATTTTCCTCATTGTTTTCTTCATAGTAATCTGTAAATTTTTTTAAATCTACTACCTCTTCTTTAAAAGGATTTAATATTTCAATTCCAAAGTAAAAAGCAACTGATAATAATAAAAATATTTTTAACTTAGATTTCATTTTTACCCCTCTTATCCCCTTTATCATATATTTCTAAGAGCTTATCATTACTTTCAGTACTTTTTATTGTATCTATCAGTTTCTTTGCAGCAGTTGCTCTGTCAAAATCTGCTAAATATCTTCTAATACTCCAGATACTTTCTAGCTTTTCCTTTGGAATTAATAGCTCTTCTTTTCTTGTTCCAGAACGTTGAATATCTATGGCCGGAAATATTCTCAATTCTGCTAAGTTTCTATCTAAATGTATATCGCAGTTTCCTGTGGATTTAAACTCTTCATAAATTATATCATCCATCTTACTTCCAGTATCTACTAAAACTGTAGCTATTATGGTAAGACTTCCTCCACCTCTAATATTTCTTGCTGTTCCAAAAAAGTTTTTAGGATAGTAAAGTGCTGTTGGATCTATTCCTCCTGAAATCAGTTTTCCACTTGAAGGCATCACTATGTTATAGGCTCTTGCCAATCTCGTCAATGAGTCCATAAGAATAACAACATTCTCTCCATTTTCTACTTTTCTTTTAGCTCTTTCTAGAATTGTTTCTGTAACTTTAATGTGATTTTTAGGATCTTCATCAAAGGTAGAAGCAAAAACTTTTGCTCCGTTTACATTCTCTTTTATATCTGTAACCTCTTCTGGTCTTTCATCTATTAAAAGAATCCATACCTCTGCATTTTTATCTCTTTTTAACATTGAATTTGCTAGGCTACTTATTAACATTGTTTTTCCTGCTTTTGGTGGAGCTATTATCAATGCTCTTTGCCCCTTTCCTATTGGAGCAATAAGATCTATTATTCTTCCAGAAATATTCTCTTTATCTGTTTCTAAAATAAATCTTTCAGTAGGATAAGCTGGTACAAGATCTTCAAAAGGCACTCTAGCTTCTGCTTCTTCTAAAGTTCCATTATTTACTAATAAAACTCTTCTTAAAGCATAATTTCTATCATCTTCAACACTAGATCTTACCTCTCCAACTACCCTATCATCTGTTCTCATCTTAAATTTTCTAATCTGTGAAGCAGACACATAGATATCTTTTTCTAAACTTGTATTTCTTAAAAATCCATAACCATCAGTAAGAACTTCTAATATTCCCCAAGCTATATCCATTCCCTCTTTTTCGTGGATATCTTCCGCTATTAAATTTTTTAATTCAGCTTTTTTTGTCCCCGATTTATATACTATCCCCAGCTGTTTTGCTATCTCTTGAAGTTCTTTTAAAAGAAATTCATCTAGCTTTTCTATATCCACTCATATCACTTCCTATTCTATAATTTCACCATATAAAGTCCAAGTTTTGCAATCATTAATTTTTACATTTACAAAAGTTCCCTCTAAAGTTTTATCCCCTTTGAATAAAACTATCTTATTAGTAGAAGTTCTTCCAGTTAAAACCTCTTTGTTCTTCTTACTTTCTCCCTCTACTAAAACTCTAACTGTTTTACCTTTATAGCTTTCACTTTCTGCTAAAGAACATTGATTTTGTACTTCAATTAATCTTTGAAGTCTCTCTTTTTTCACTTCAGGATCAATTTGATTATCCATTGTTGCTGCCTTTGTTCCTCTTCTTATAGAGTACATAAACATAAATGAGTTTTCAAATTGAATCTGTCTTACAACATCTAAAGTATCTAAGAAGTCTTCCTCTGTCTCTCCAGGGAATCCTACTATAATATCAGCTGTTAAAGCTACTCCAGGTATTCTCTCTTTTATCTTATTAGCTAAAGCTATATATTGCTCTTTACTATATCCTCTATTCATCATTTTCAATACTCTTGTTGATCCTGATTGTAATGGAAGGTGTAAAGATCTAGCTATCTTTTCATTTTTAGCTATTACATCTATAACTTCATCTGTGAAATCTCTAGGATGTGGAGAAACAAATCTTACGATAAAATCTCCCTCTACCTTACAAATTTCTTCTAAAAGTTTTGCAAAGTTATCTCCATTTTTAAACTCTTTTCCATATGAGTTTACATTTTGTCCAAGTAGTATGATCTCTTTATATCCTTTTTCAACATATTGTTTTACATCGTGAATTATCTCTTGAAGTGGAACTGATCTCTCTCTACCTCTTACATAAGGTACGATACAGTATGAACAGAAATTGTTACAACCATAAGTTATTGAAATTGAAGCTGTTTTCTTTGAATCAAATTCTGCATCTAATCTTGGTGGTAATTCATCTTCACAATCAGTATATACTAGATGCTTTGATGTCTTATGTTCAATATCATCTAAAGCTTGAGGAATTCTTCCTATATTTTGATTTCCCATTATTATATCAATATATGGGAATTTCTTTAGTAACTCTTTACCTTGCTCTTGAGCAAAACAACCAGTTACACCTATTATTGTTCCTCTTTGCTCTCTAATATGTTTTAATTCTCCCAATTTTCCATATATTTGTGTAGCTGCTCCCTCTCTTACTGTACAAGTATTAAGAAAAGCTACATCTGTTTCATCTATATTTTCAGTTATTTCATATCCTAAATTTTGAAATATCTTCTTTATTTTTGCACTTTCATTTACGTTCATTTGACAACCATAAGTTATGATTGATGCTTTTTTCACTATTTTCCTCCTAAATTTTTACTAATCTTGTATATATTTTAATTAGTCTCAGTTGAGACAATCTCAATTTTTATTATAACAATTTTTCAACTCTTTTACAAACAATATTATGAAAAATTTTTATATTATCCAAATATATTATTTTCTTAAATCTTTACATATTTTTTTGTCAAGAATATGTCAAAAAACAAAAAAGCCTTAGCAAAAAGCTAAGGCTTTCAATATCAACTTTTAATTAAAGAGATAAAATTTTTACATCATCAGCAACTTTTAATTCAGCTCCAGTTGATGCTTTTATATCTTCAATTGAAGAGTAAGGACTTACTTCAGTAATTACTAATCCTTCTGGAGTTACTTTAATAACACCTTTTTCAGTGATGATTAAGTCTACTACACCAACAGCTGTTAATGGAAGTGTACATTCATCAAGAATTTTTACTGCTCCTTTAGAAGTGTGTTCCATAGCAACTATAACTTCTTTTGCTCCAACAACTAGGTCCATAGCTCCACCCATTCCTGGAACCATTTTTCCTGGTACCATCCAGTTAGCTAAGTTTCCTTTTTTATCTACTTGAAGAGCTCCTAGAACAGTAGCGTCTACGTGTCCTCCTCTGATAATTCCAAATGAAGTAGCTGAGTCAAAGAATTGTGCTCCTGGAAGAACAGTTACAAATCCTCCTCCAGCATTGATCATATCTTTATCTTCTTTTCCAGCTTCTGGAGCAGCTCCTACTCCTATAATTCCGTTTTCTGATTGGAATACTACATCCATTCCTTCTGGTACATAGTTAGCTACTAATGTAGGTAATCCTATTCCTAAGTTTACTACGTATCCATCTCTAAATTCTTGAGCAACTCTTTTTGCTATATATTCTCTTGTTGTTTTTTTATCTAATTCCATTCTATTTCACCTCTCCTATTTTACTATGTAGTCTACGAATATTCTTGATGTCATTACGTGATCTGGATCAATTTCTCCTGCTTTTACTAAGTTTTCAGCAAAAACTATAACTGTATCAGCAGCAGTTGCCATCATAGGGTTAAAGTTTTTAGTAGTTTTAGCATAAATTATGTTTCCTAGTTCGTCTACTATTGAACCATTAAGTAAAGCTACATCTGCTTTTAGAGGTTTTTCTAATAGATAGTCTTTTCCATCTACTGTTATAACTTCTTTTCCTTCTTGTACTATTGTTCCTACTCCTGTAGGTGTAAGGAATCCTCCTAGTCCATTTCCTCCACATCTGATTCTTTCAGCTAGAGTACCTTGTGGAACTAGTTCTACTTCCATTTCTCCAGTGTGCATTCTTCTACCAGTTTCAGGGTTTGTTCCGATATGAGAAGCAATTACTTTTTTTACTTGATTGTTTACAACTAATCTTCCTATTCCTCTGTCAGGGTATCCAGTATCATTTCCAATAACTGTAAGGTCTTTTACTCCTTTTTCTATTAGTGCATCGATTATTTTTTCAGGAGTTCCAACACCTAAGAATCCTCCAATAAAAACTGTCATTCCATCTTTTACATGAGATACAGCTTCTTCCATTGTAACTAATTTGTTTTTCATTTTGCCCTCCTACCACTTATTTTATTTAAATATTTCTCCTGCTTCTTTATACCACAGAAGTAAATCTAAACTATCCATTGGAATACTTATAAATTTACAATAAGCTTTCATTTTCTCTTCAATCTCTAAATATAATTTAGGGGTTAAAGACTTAGGAACATCTTCTATTACTTCTAATTTTACTAGATTTTTTAAAATATGTCTATCTAAAATAGCAATTTCTTTTCCAAAACCTACATTTCTTAAAAAATGCCCTGCTTCTTTATATGCCATTCCTTTTATATTTTTTACTATCCACTCTCTCTTCTCTTTTACATCAGTAATAGAATTGAAAAAATCTTTAGTAATTATCTCTCCCTTTTCATTTTGCATCTGCTCTCTTAGAGCAACTAAATACTTAGCTTTATTATTTTTAAATCTAACTATATTAAGATATTCAACAATATCTTCAGCACTTCCATTGAATAACAATCCATTTTCTCTCAATGTAGTTATAGCTTTCCAAGCATTTACAGCTTTTGATTGAGGAGTAAGGATACAGAAAGAAAGTTCTGCATGAATATCTTCATTACTCCCTCTCTCCCATATCTCTTTAAATTCTCTTAATCTCTTTTCTATATCTTTTTGTTTCTCTTTATATATTTTTTCTATCTCATAGAAATATTCATTTTTTTTCATTTTAATTCACTAGAATAATAGGAATCCTGCTGAAATAACAAACCCTGAACAGATTAATACTATTAGGCAATATCCCATAATATCTTTAGCTCCTAGTCCTGCAATTCCTAATGCTGGTAAAGCCCAGAACGGTTGAATCATATTTGTCCAAGCATCTCCCCAAGCAATAGCCATAGCTGATTTAGCAGCACTTACTCCAATTTTTAATCCTGCTGGCATAACGATAGGAGCTTGAACTGCCCATTGTCCTCCTCCAGAAGGTACGAAGAAGTTTACTAATCCTGCACTCCAGAATGAGAAAATTGGGAAAGTTGTTGGAGTAGAAATATTAACGAAGAAGTTTGACATTAATATTGCTAGAGATACTCCATCAGCATTTGTTCCAGTCATAATTCCCATGATTCCTGCATAGAATGGGAATTGTAAAAGGATTCCTGATGCCCCTTTAGTAGCTTCTCCAAAAGCATCTATGAACTTTCTAGGAGTTCCATGAAGAATAATTCCTGTAAATAGGAATATAAAGTTAACTAAGTTAAGGTTTAAGTTAAATCCTTTTGTAATAAAATATTGAATAATATATGCCCATCCCATAATTCCTAAAATAATTGAAACAACTTTACTATTTTCAATTTTTTCAGCTGGAGTCATATGTTCACGATTAATTGCTTCCTCTTCAAATTCAGCTAGTAGTTTTGGATCAACTGTAACTACTTCATCATCAGAAGGATACATAGCTCTATTTAATAAAGGAAGCATAATTAATAACCCACAAATAATGAATATATTCATTGGTGAAAATAGTGTTTGGCTTGTAGGAATATTAGCTGTAATTGCTCCTGCAGTTTGCTTTGCTAATGCTGCTGGATTATCACTTGCTATTTGTAGAGGAATTGACCCTGAAAGTCCTCCATGCCACACTAAGAATCCTGTATAAGCTGAAGCAATAAGAAGTCTGTAATCTACTCCTTTTACTTTTTTAGCTATTTCTTTTGCAAAAATTGCCCCTATAACTAATCCAAATCCCCAGTTTAAAATACATGCTACTGTTGAAACTATTGTTACTACAACAATTGCTTGTCTAGGTGTAGATAATTTTGAAGCCATATTTGATAGTAAGTTTTTGAAAACTTTTGAACTAGCCATTGTGTGTCCAGTTACTAATACCAATGCCATTTGCATAGAAAATGCTAGTAAAGACCAGAATCCCTTTGTCCAGTGACCTATGATCGCCATTGGTGTTTGTTTTGTAAATACCATTGTCCCTATAAATACTATGAAAGTTAATAAGGCACAGAATATATAAGGATCTGGTAAGTATTTTTGCATTATAGAAACACAAAATGATGTAAATCTCTTAAATGCATTTGAGTTTGCTTTTGTACTCATTTTTTCCTCCCTAAATCTATTAAATATTTTTTAAATATATTTTTACATATCTCTAGTATATACTTTCAAAGTTATAAAGTCAACACTGGAATACCAAAATACTTTCTTTTTGTTTAAAAAATAATCATTTTAGGTCAGATTTCTTCTATATCTTCATTATCAATTTTTTTATATGAATCTAGACTAGATTTTTCTAACTCAAACCAAAAGTTTATTATGTTTTTTTCTGTTATATATACACCAAAGTTACTTTTATGATTCTCTAAAATTCCTCTCACAATAGCAAGTCCTAAACCATGTCCATCTCTATCTCTAGCCTTATTTACTCTATAAAAAGGTGTCCAAATATTTTCCAAATCATCTTCTGATAGATTTTCACTTTCATTACTAATAATAATTTTATATTTATTTTCAATATCGTCAACAGTTATAGTTACTTCTCTATCTCCAGTAGAGTATTTAAGAGCATTTACTACAAGATTTTCCAAAACTCTATCTATATATTTTTCATCACAGTAAGCGAAAATATCTTTCTCTCCAATATACTTAATCTCTCTATTCTTAGAACTATATTTATCTCTGATATCTTTTATCATCTGATAAAGATCCACTTTCTCTTTTTCAATTTTAAAATATCCAGAGTCCATTTGAGTTATAAGAAGTAGTTCTTTTACAAGAGAGTCCATCTTCAAACTTTCTTCAACTATAATTTCACAATAGAATTTTCTATCCTCTTCAGTTTCAGCTATATTCTCCATTAATCCTTGAGCATATCCTTGAATAATTGCAATAGGTGTTTTAAGTTCATGGCTAACACTGGCAATAAACTCTTTTCTAAGCTTATCTAATCTCTTTTCATTTTCTATATCTTCCATCAACTTTTTATTAACTTTATTGATTTCATCAATATTTTTTTCAAGAGTTCCACCCATTTTATTAATGGCATACCCCAACTCTCCTATCTCATCTTTTCTCTCCTTTTCAAATTTAATATTAAAATCAAGAAGAGATATTCTCTGTGTAATCTCTTTTAATTCTAAAATAGGATCTGTCATCTTTTTAGAAAATACAAAGGACATTGAAGAACCAATAATCAAGGCTAAAACTATTATTAAAAGGTGATAACGTGTTGAGATTTCCAACCCCTCTTGAATAAAACTAAGTGGAGTTATAATCTCAATATATCTATCTCTCATATAAGGCATAAAAAGTATTAAAACCTTTCCTCTATAATCAAGAAGTGTTATCTCTTTAAAAACATATTCATTATTTTTCAGCTGAACTATTATTTCATCAATTTCTTCTTTTGGTAAAACTGCTTCCTTCTCTAACTTGTATAATTCATCTGTTCTTTTTATTAAGATAGCCACATTTGAATGCATCTCTAAATTTTGGAAATCTATCACATATTTAGGATCTATAAGAATTTGTCCTAATTCAACTAACTTTTCTTTTTTATTCTTTATATAAAATTTTTCTAAATATATTGTATTAGTTGCTATTAATCCCAATATAATCATCAAGACAACACTAAACATTAGGAAAAATATTTTCCATCTTATCTTCATTTTTCACCCTCGAATTTATATCCAAATCCTCTTACTGTTTGGATAAAATCATCTCCTATTTTCTTTCTCAATCTTTTTATGTGTGTATCAACAGTTCTTGAGTCTCCAAAATAATCCCAACCCCATACAGAGTTTAAAATCTTCTCTCTTGAAAGAGCTAATCCCTTATTTTCAATAAAGAAATATAAAAGATCATACTCTTTAGGTGTCAATTCTAAAACTATATCTCCTAATCTTACTTCTCTCTTAGAAGTATCCACAACTAAATCTCTAAATTGTAAACAAGCTTTTTCAGCTATTTTTCCATCTCTTCTAAATAAAGCTTTAACTTTTGCCACTAATAATTTAGGATTAAATGGTTTTACCATATATTCATCTGTTTCAAGTTCAAAACCAAAAAGTTGATCACTTTCATCTGCTCTAGCTGTCAACATTATTATCGGTACTTGAGATTCCTCTCTTATCTTTCTACATACACTCCAACCATCAATTTTTGGCATCATTATATCAAGAATTACTATATCATAGTGATTTTTAAAGAAAAGCTCTAATCCCTCTTCTCCATCTCCAGCTTCATCTACACTATACCCTTCACGAACTAAATAATCCTTAATCAGCTTTCTAATCTTCCATTCATCATCAATTACTAATATCTTTTTCATAAGTTCCCCCATTAAAGTTATTTAATCATTTTATTTAAAGTATATAAAAGATCTGTAATAACTTTATTTTCTTCTCCTTCCTTTATACCCTTCACCACACAATTTTTTATATGTGATTCAAGTATTTTTTTAGAAAGTCCATCTAATTCCCCTTTTACATTGGAAATTTCATTAAGAACATCATTACAGTGTTCAGCCTCAACTAAAGCTTTTATCTTTCCTACTTGTATTTCTATTTTACGTATAATTTCTGGGAATTCCTCTTTTATCTTCTTATTACTTTTGTCTATCATCTTATTTAAAGTATAGACTAACTCTGATATTGTGCTACTCTCTTCTCCTGCCTTAATATCATTAACTACACAATTTCTAATATGTGATTCAAGTATAAGTTTTGCAACACCATTGAGAGCAGATTTAACAGAGGAAATTTGATTTAATATCTCGTCACAACTTACTTTATTTTCTAACATTCTTCCAATTCCTCTTATCTGCCCCTCTATTCTATTTATTCTTGATTCTATTTTCTTTTTAAAATCAGGACAACTTTTATTTATACAACCTTTTCCTGTACAAGAATTTTTTAGTTTTTCCATCTAAAATCACCTCTACTATCTCTTAAATTTTCTCAATCTCAAAGCATTTGAAACTACTGACACTGAACTCATAGCCATAGCCCCTCCTGCTATCATTGGATTTAGTAGATGTCCAGTAAAAGGATATAGCACCCCTGCTGCAACTGGAATACCTAAACTATTATATATAAATGCCCAAAATAGATTTTGCTTTATATTTCTCATAGTTGCATCACTTAACTCCATAGCTACAATAACATCTTTTAAAGTTTTCTTCATAAGAACTATATCAGCACTTTCCATAGCTATATCTGTTCCCCCACCTATTGCTATACCTATATTAGCTTGAACCAATGCTGGAGAGTCATTTATTCCATCTCCAACCATAGCTACATTTCTACCTTGCTCTTGAAGTTCTTTTACTTTTAAATATTTATCTTCTGGTGTTACTTCAGAGAAGATAATATCAATACCAACTTGTTTTCCAACTGCTTCAGCTGTAACTCTATTATCTCCTGTAATCATACCTATCTTATATCCACGTTCTTTTAACTCTCTTATTGCCTCAATAGACTCCTCTTTAACAGTATCGGCAACTGCTATTACTCCTAAAAACTCTCCATCTAATGCCATATACATAGGAGTTTTTCCTTGAGATGCCAATCTATTAAGTTCCTCTTCCATTGTTACTTCTATTCCCTTATTTTTCATAAATTTTATATTTCCAATGAAAATTTCACTTTCTTCTATCTTTCCACAAACTCCTTGTCCTGTAATAGATATAAAATCTTTTACTGGTGGAAGTTTAATTCCTCTCTCTTTAGCTTCTTCTACAATAGCCTCTCCTAAAGGATGCTCAGAGTGTAGTTCTAAAGCTGCTGCAACTTGTAAAATATCATCCTCTTTTAAATTTTTTACAGATATAATATCTGTAACTCTAGGTTTCCCTTCAGTTATTGTTCCTGTTTTATCAAAGACAATAGTATCAACTTTATGTGCCTTTTCAAGAGCTTCTCCAGATTTAATAAGTATACCAAGTTCAGCTCCTCTTCCTGTTCCAACCATTATTGCTGTAGGTGTTGCAAGCCCCAATGAACATGGACAAGCTATTACCATTACAGATATAAATATTGTAAGAGAAAATATAGCTGGTGTATCATTTATTTCAACAATGCCTCTACTTCCTAAATAATACCAAGTTGTTCCTGCTATTATTGCTATCAACATAACAATTGGTACAAAATATGCTGATATTCTATCTGCTATCTTAGCAATAGGAGCTTTTGAACCTTGAGCATTTTCAACTAACTTAATAATTTTAGATATCATTGTATCTTTTCCAACTGCTACTGCTTTTATCTTTAAGCTACCATTTTTATTGATACTTGCTCCAAAAACCTTATCTCCTATAGTTTTATCCACAGGTATGCTCTCTCCTGTAAGCATAGATTCATCAATTGAGCTTTCTCCCTCTACTACCTCTCCATCAACTGGAATACTCTCTCCTGGTTTAACTAAAAGAACATCTCCCTTTTCAACCTCTTCAATATCAACTTGTATTATCTCATCATTTCTCACTAAATTTGCTTTTTTACTCTTTAAACTCATCAATTTTTTAATAGCTTCTGAAGTTTTACCCTTACTTATTCCCTCCATATGCTTTCCTAAAAGAATCAAGGCTAAAATAACAACTGCTGATTCAAAATATAGAGCATGAACATAGTGATAGTCCCCTTCCATAATTTTAAATGTTCCATAGATGCTATAAATTAAAGCCGATCCTGTACCTGTTGCTATCAATGAATCCATACTTGGACTTTTCATAAATAGTTGTTTTATACCAACAGTATAAAATCTTCTTCCTATATATATTACTGGAATTGCTAAAATCAATTGAATTAAAGCAAAATTTAATGGGTTTATCTCAGGAGAGATTACTTGAGGAACTGGAAGTCCTACCATTGATCCCATTGAAATATAAAAAATAATAGCAGAAAAGAATATTGCCACTTTAAATTCAATAAACTCTCTTTTTAATTGTTCCTCTTTCTCTTTATCCTTGATACTCTCTGTAATATCGTTATGTTTTGTTCCCTTGTATCCCAATTTTTCCATTATATGAAGAATCTCTGAAAGTTTTATTTTTTCTGAATCATAAACAACTTTTCCCCTGCTATTAGCTAAGTTTACAACTATTGATTTTACCCCTTCAAGTTTAGAGATTTTTCTCTCTATCTTGCTTACACACATCTGGCAACTTATTCCATCTATGTTTAGTTCTACCTCTTTTAAATCTTGTATCTCTTCTATTTCATATCCTAATTTTGTAACTGTTTCTTTTATTGTATTTTCATTTAAAATATTTTCATCATATTCTATTGATAATTTTTCTGTAGATAAGTTTACTATTGCTTCTTTTGTTCCCTCAAGTTTTTTTAATTTTTTTTCAATCTTATTAACACAAACTTGGCAGCTTACACCGCCAAGTTGATAACTCTTTTTCATTAGTCTAATACCTCATACCCTAGAACATCATATCCAGCATCATCTAATGCTTCTACAATTTTTCCAAAGTCATAGTTTTCTACCATATCTACAGTTGCTTCACCTATTTTTACTTCTACTACTTCTAAATCTCCTAGCCCTTCTAATGCTTCTTTAACGTGAGCTACACATTTGTTACATCCCATTCCATCTATTTTTATTACATGTTTCATAATATCTTCCTCCTTTAAATTTATAGGGTATACCCCTATAAAAAGAATACTCTATTTATTATTAAAAGTCAATATTTTTATGCTCTATTTTTTATATACCCCTATTATAAAGTAAAAAAGTTACCCATTACGAGTAACTTTAAAATTACATTATTTGATTTTTATTAACCTCTCCTTAAAAGTCCTGTAGTTTTCCATTTTCCTTTTATATAATAGTAAATTGAAAGTAAAGTTCCTAAAATCCATCCTGCTGGAAATGCCCAATATATCCCTATATAACCAATTTTAGCAGCAAAAACATATGAAAAAGCAACTCTTAATACTAAGTCTGCAAAGGTAGTAGCCATAAACTCATTCATATCCCCTGCTCCTCTTAAAACTGCATCAGCTGCTATTTTAATACAAACTACTGTATAAAATGGTGCTGTTGTTCTTACAAAATCTATTCCTATATTTAGTATTTCAACCTCTTTTTCTATATCTATAAACATTCCTAAGAGTTTATCTCCAAATAGATATACAACTACCAAAGCTGTAACGGATATAATCTCTGTTAGCCAAACTGTTACCTTATACCCCTCTTTTACCCTATCAATTTTCTTTGCTCCTATATTTTGAGCTACAAAACTAGAAGAGGCATTTGCTAAAGTTGCCAATGTCATAATTACAAAAGTATGAATTTTAAATGCTGCTGCATATCCTGCAACAACTGCTGACCCAAAACTATTAATTAAGCTTTGTACACATAGTTGTCCTACTGATACAAATGATTGTTGAAATATACTTGGCACTGCTATCTTACAAATTAATTTTAACATTTGCAGATTAAATAATGGTACTTTTTTATCTACTTTTATCTTTTTCAATCTATAAAATAAAAATGTTATTGCTAAAATTGATGATAATCCTTGAGCTAAAAATGTTGCCCAAGCTATCCCTGATACACCCATTTGAAACTTTGTTACAAACAAAACATCTAAAGCCACATTTAATAGTGATGAAAATATTAGAAAATAAAGTGGTGTTTTTGAATCTCCTAATCCTGTAAAAATTGCTGTTGCTGTATTATACATAAAAAGAAAAATAAGCCCCCATATATACACTTTCAAATATAATCTTGAATCAGCAAATATATTTTCTGGTGTATTTATCATTCTCATTATATCACTGCAAAATAGTGTACCAAAAATTGTTAAAGCTATACTTACAATAGTAATTGCTATAACTGAAGTTGATACTGAAGTTTTCATCTTAACTAATTTATTTGCTCCAAATGTTTGGGAAACTACAACAGCAGCTCCAACACTTGCTCCATTTGCCACTGCTATAAATAACACTGTTATTGGATAAGATGCTCCTATTGCTGCTAAAGCATCCACTCCTATAAATTTTCCTGCTACTACACTATCTACAATATTATAGAACTGTTGAAACATCATACTAAAAAGCATTGGCATTGAAAAACTTAAAAGAATTTTAACTGGTGAACCCTCTGTCATATTTTTTATCATCTTACTTATCCCCTCAATCTATTTTACTACAATGTAGTATTATATACTTTTATATAAAAAAATCAAAAATTTTATGATTTTATCCTATTT
>UQQO01000034.1 GCA_900543175.1 uncultured Fusobacterium sp. | reverse complement strand
GGCTTTATATCTATATTTAAGCAAAGATAATTTCATTTTAATTTCATATATGAAAATTATTTTATAAATTTCTTATTGAAGTTTTTGGTTTTTTTGAGTATATTTAAATTATAAGATAAAATTAAATTATTGAGTTTACATATGATATAAAATTAGGAGGTTTATTATGTTAAAGAAAAGTGAAATCTTAAATAAAATAACTGAAATTGGAATAGTTGCAGTTGTTAGAAGTGAAACTATTGCTGAAGGAATCAGAATTTCTAAAGCTTGTGTTGAAGGAGGAATCCCTGCAATTGAAGTTACATATACAGTTCCTGGAGCTACAGAAGTTATTAAAGCTCTTAAAGAAGAGTTTACTCCAGATCAACTAGTAATCGGAGCTGGAACAGTATTAGATGCTGCTACTGCAAGAATCGCTATCCTAGCTGGAGCTGAATTTATCGTTTCTCCTGCTTTTGATGAAGAAACTGCTAAACTTTGTAACTTATACCAAGTACCATATATGCCTGGATGTATGACTATCACTGAAATGACTAAAGCTATGCAATATGGATCAGACATCATCAAATTATTCCCTGGAAGTGCTTTCGGACCATCATTTGTTAAAGCTGTTAAAGCTCCTCTTCCTCAAGCTAATATCATGCCTACAGGTGGAGTAAGCTTAGATAACATCGAAGAATGGTTTAAAAATGGTGTTGTAGCTGTCGGTGCAGGAGGAAAACTTGCTTCTGGTTCAACTGAAGATATCATTGCTACTGCAAAAGCTTTTGTTTCAAAAATCAGAGAAATAAAAAATAAATAATTAAAGGATGGACTACAATGAAAAAAATATTTGATTTTAAAAATAGAGAATTTGGATTAGCTTGTAGTGGAGAACTTTTATTAAGACTTTCTCCTGTAAATAGTGAACTACTTGTTCAAGGAACTCTTTTAGAAAAAAATATCGGTGGTGCAGAATTTAACGTAGCAACTGGAGTTTCTTCTCTTGGAGTAAAAAGTACTCTTATCACTAAACTACCAGAAAACGAACTTGGAAGATATGCAAAAAGAGTTATAAACTCTAATGGAGTAGATAGCAGCTTTATAGTTGATGATAACTCACTTTACAAACGTCTTGCTATATACTTCTATGAATATGGAGCATCTCCTAGAAAACCAAATGTTACTTATGATAGACATGATTCATCTTTCCAATTCTTAGAAGCTGATGAATTAGATAAATCAATCTATGATAAATGTGAAATCTTCCACACAAGTGGAATCAGTCTTGGACTTTGTGAAAAATCTAAACAACTTACTAAAGATTTAATTAAAAACTTCAAAGAAAAAGGTGGATTAGTTTCTTTTGACGTAAACTTTAGAAGAAATCTTTGGGGAGATGAGCAAAATGCTAGAGTTGAAATAGAAAAAATACTTCCTTCTATTGATATTCTATTTGCATCTGAAGAAACATTTAGAAAGATGTTTAAAGAAACTGGAGATCTTAAAGAGATTATGAGAAACTTTGCTGAAAAGCATGATCTTGCTTTAATTGCATCTACTCAAAGAACTGTAAACTCTCCAAAATCTCACAACTTCACATCTATTATCTACAATAGAAAAGAAGATAAATTCTACTTCGAAAAACCATATGAAAATATAGAAATCGTAGATAGAATTGGAAGTGGAGATGCTTATGTTGCAGGAGTTCTTTATGGAATTTTAAAATATAACGACACTGAAAAAGCATTAAAATATGGAAATGCTTGTGGAGCTGTAAAAAATACTATCGTTGGAGATAATAACTGTGCTGGAGCTAACCTTATTGAAGGAATCATAGCTGATCATGAATTTGGAAGCACAAGTGAAATGAATAGATAATTTGCCCACTTATCTTTAATAAAGTTAATATAAACAAAAAAACTCAGATTAATTCTGAGTTTTTTTGTTATAGTTAGATTTATTTATTTTTTTCAAAATACTCTTTTCCTTTGAAATAGAAAACTAATGAAAATACTATTATTATCATTCCTGCTACTGTATTAAATGTTGGTACTTCATCTGGAAGCATTATCCAGCTTAAAATAGCTCCTAAAATTGGATTGATTAATCTACACATATTTACTTCTGAAACCTTTGTATTTTTATCTTGAAGAGCTATAAACCAGAAACTAAATGCAAATACTGAAACAAAAACTAAAATTCCTAAACTTAAATAAAATCCCATAGGTTTTCCTATAAATTGTTTGTATCCCTCTATTGCTACTCCTGTTACATATAGTAAGAATCCCCCAAAGAACATTTGAACAGCATTTAAAAATACAGGATCAATATTTGCTTTGTACTCTGCTACTTTAATTGCTGAATATCCTTGAAAAATTATATTCATAAATAGAAGTCCTATACCTACAAGCCCAATTCCATTAATAGAGTATCCTCCACTTTTTACTCCTATTATCATTAATAAACCAACTAAACTTATTAAGATACTAATCACTTTATGCTTGTTTAGCTTATCATGCTTTGTCATAATGTGACTTAAAATAATATTTACAAAAGGAGTTGTTCCCATTATTATAGATGAAATAGCTCCATCAACTAAGTTTACCCCTATATAAAATGCTGCATACCCTAAGAAGATATTTACTAAAGTTAGTAATGTAAATAACTTACTATTTTTTCTAACTTCTTCCCACATGCCTTTATGCCAAGTATATGCCAAAAGTATTATCCCTACTGATGTAAATCTCAATCCAGCAAAGTTCATTGGTGTCATATCATAACTTAAACCTGTTTTAATTACAGGGTTTACTATTGCCCATAAAATTGATGCAAGTATTGCATAAAGCAAACCTTTTTTCTTAAACATTTTTCTATTCCCCCTTTAATTTTTATACATTTTTATATTTTAACCTAATTATCAGAATATGGCAACTTTAAAAATCTTTTTGTAGTTCCATATATGAAAAAAGCATAGTCAAACGACTATGCTTTCTACTATATTTATATATAAAACATCTTGGGGAAAGATTTATTTATGTATTTATAATAATCTTTTCTTGTGTCAAAAATGTTACAATTTTTTTTAATTATTATATTAATAATCAAATTGTCTGTAATATCTTCTGATATCTAAGCTATGTTTTGTATTATCTTCAAAATGGAAAGCCATACGATCAACTAACACAGTAGATGCAATTGTTGGTGCAATTATCCAACGATATTTTTCATCAATACCTTTTAATTCAAAGTCTTGTGTATCAATTACTGTTAATTTATCTGTATAATTTCTTAAGAATTTCTCTGCTCTTTCATCTAACACACGAGTTTTTCCAGCACCTTTTACTAAGAATACACAAACATCTTTTTCTACAATCTCAAGAGTTCCATGGAAAAATTCAGCACTTGTTACTGACTTAGTTCTAATCCATTGCATCTCTTCTAATAGACACATTGAGAATAGGTAAGTTTCTCCCCAAACTTCTCCTCCACCTACCCAAATCATATATGGTTCATTGTAGTATTTTTTACCTGCTTCTTTTGCAATTGGATCAAATTTATATTTTGCTTCTAATAGATTTTCTGGTAGTGTCATTAATTGATCTGCAAATTCATCATAATCATCAAAATCTCCATTGTTTTTCATCAATCTAAAGAATAACCAGAATAATAACATGTATTCATATTCTACTCCATTTTCATGTCTCATAGGAATTGTATAATCAGAGTTTTTAGCTAGTGGAGATTCTGGATTTTTAGTACAACAAATAACTCTTATTCCATTTTCTTTACAATGTTTTGCTATTGCTACTGTTTCTTTTGTATCTCCAGATTTTGATAGTGTAATTACTATTGAATCTTTTGATAATGATTTATGCCCTCTATTTAATAATTCAGCTGCTTGCTCTACAAATACAGGCTTTTCAGTTACTTGTTTTGCCATTTCTCCCATAGCTAACATTGGAGCTAAACTTCCACCTACAGCTGTAAAAAATATATTTTTATATCCTTGTTTTGATACTTCATCTGCTACTTTTTCAGCTATTGGACGAGCCTCTCTTATTAGATCAGCACTTGTTCTATATTCCTTTTCATTAAATTTTAACATTTCAGCATATTTTGACATTTTCTTCCTCCTTAAATTTATTTTATATTTTTAAATTTTACTTTTTAAAACTTTATCAAAATCATCAAAAATTCTAATACCTAAATTTATTCCTTTAAAAGTAGCTATTTTATAACTCATTAATTGAATTGGAACAACCAATAACAATAATACTAAGTGTTCATCAATTTTTTCTTCTAAAGAAATATTTATATCCCCATTATTTAGCCCAATTAAAATTGACTTTTTAATATAAGAGTCCATATACTCTCTTAAATTTTTCATCCTATTTTTTAATTTCCCATCGTTTTCTAAATAAAATATAATATGATTTTTATTAGCTTCTAAATATGGTCCATGCATATAAGCTTCTAATTCAAATCCTTGTGATGGACATCTAACAGTCTCAGTAAATTTTGTCTCAAACTCTTTTGCTACTCCTAAAGCTCCACCATATCCTATTGCAACAAATCTATCTGTTGCTTTTAAAATCTCTTTATTTTCTTCAAAATAATCTTCACTTATTTCAATTACTTTTGGAATATAGTTAATTATTTTTTCTAACTCTTTTAAATAACTCTCAAACTTTTCTTTAGAAATATTTTTTCTACTTTCACCCAAAAATATTCCCAACAAGAAAATATTTAATAATGTTGCAGAAAATCCCTTAGTTACAAACCCAACTTTCTCTATTCCAAAGTTTAAATTTAAAATCAAATCTGAATATTCTATAACTGGACTTTCATTATCTGAAGTTATAGTTAAAGTTTTTATTTTAGAATTTTCCTTTATATATTTTAAGGCTTCTATTGTAGAACTGCTTTTTCCACTTTGGGTTATAGCAATTACCAAGTCTAAATCACTATCTATTTTTTCATAGTTATAAAAGTTAAAAGGCTCTTTTATATCTATAAAACAATCTAAAATATCTTCTAAAAAATATTTTGTTGTCTGAGCTGCATTCATAGATGAACCAGTAGCTAAGATTAAAACTCTCTTTATAGCTTTTGTTCCTAATTCATCTATAACTTTAGAATTGCTTTCCCTAAATTCTTTCAATATTTTTAGTAATACTTCTTTTTCTTCATAAATATTAGATAGCATTGTTTCCATAGCTTACCTCTCTAATTTAAATTAGAATATTCCAATAAGAGAACCGATGATTCCTACTATTGCCATTCCTAGTAATATCATTAATGGTTTTACTTTTTTACCAAGAAGATAATAAACAGCTCCAAAGGCTCCTAGTTGTAATATACCTGGCATAATATCATTCAATATTCCTTGAACTTCAATTTTATTTTCTCCACTAACAAAACTTAATGGTGTGCTAATGTCTATCATTCTAGCAGCCATAGCCCCTATAACTACTAATCCTAAAATCGAAGCTCCAAATGTTAACTTTTCCATAGTTCCATTTTTTTGTAATTTACTTAAGAACTCTATTCCCAATTTATATCCTAATTTTACAAGTAAAAATCTTATTATTATGTGTGGTACATTAAAGATAAATAAGAATAATATTGGCCCTAAAGCATTTCCTTGTAATGATAAAGATGTTCCTATTCCTGTTGCAATTAATCTTAAAGTTCCCCAGAAAAATGAATCTCCTATTCCTGAAAGTGGTCCCATCAATGCTGTTTTAATATTATTTATAGAGTTTTCATCAAAATCTTCAACTTCAGAATTTTCTTTCTCCATTGCAGCAGAAATTCCTAACATTAAAGTTACTATATGAGGTGTCATATTGAAAAACTCCAAGTGTCTTTTTAAGGCTCTTTTAAGTCCCTCTTTATTATCTTTATATAGTTTTTCTAAAACTGGAATAATAGCATAAATATATCCCAAATTCATCTGTCTTTCATAGTTCCAAGAAAACTCCATTTGGAACGATCTCCAAAATACTCTTGTTAATTCTTTATCTATATTTTTTTCAGAATTAGAAGTCTTCATCTTCTTCCACCTCACTTTCTTCTACTGCCTTTGCTCCACGTAATTGAACTCCATCTTTTAAATTAACAACTATTACAGCTAATATACCTCCAAAAATTGCTATTCCTGTTAGTGGAACTCCAGTATATACAGCTATTGCAAACCCTAAGAAGAAATATGGAGCAACTGTTTTATTTAATAGAAGTCTTGCTAACATTGCAAATCCTAATGCTGGTATTATTCCTGTTGCTACAGCTAATCCTCTTTGCACAAATTCAGGAATAGAATTTAATATAGTTGAAATTACATTACTTCCTAGTAAATATGAGAAGAAAACTATTAGTGCTAACATTAATGAAAGTCCAAATCCTGATATTAACTGCATTCTTTCAATACCTCTACAATTTCCTTCCTCTGTATAAGCATCTGCCTTGTGAGCTAACATAGGAATTATTATTCCTAGATAAACATTTTTTAAAATTAGAGTAAAAGTTGCTATAGGTAAAGCCAATAGTAAAACTGTTTCCACTCCTGATTTAGAAGCTATTGCAAAGGCTACCCCTAAAATACCTCCTGTTACAACATCTGGTGGAATTGCTCCTCCTACTGAAAACGATCCTATAAAAGCAAGTTCTAAAGTAGCTCCCATTATTACCCCAGCTTTTATATCTCCCATTACTATTCCTGTAAATAGCCCTGTTACAATAGGTCTTGAAATTAAACTTGTTCCTAAAGCAAATTCACTTTGTGCTATAAAAGCTATCATTCCCAAAAGAAATGCTTGTAACATTTTTCTCCCTCCTTTTCTATTTTATGTTTTTTATAAATAAATCTTATTATCTCCTGGTAGTTGTCTAATTTCAACCTCTACTCCTTGTGATTCTAACTCTTTTATCATCTTTTCTTCTTCTTCTAAAAGATTTATAGTTTTTGAAATATTTCTACTTCCCTCTCTTGGTTTTATTCCACCTAGATTAACTTGTTTTATTTGTTTTACATTTGAAACTATTTTATAAGCATCTTCTACTGATTCAACAACTATAAATAACTTATACTTATCAGTTACTCCTGAATTCAAAGCTTCTATTGCTGCTTTGATATCTTTAATAACTAATTTTACTCCCTGTGGTTTTGCTAATTTCATTGTTGTCTTTCTTAGCTCATCTCCTGCTACTGCATCATTTGCTATTAGTATACAATCAGCTCCTAATGTTTGTGTCCATGAAAAAGCAACTTGTCCATGTAATAATCTGTGATCTACTCTTAATAAAAGTATCATTTTTTCCTCCTAAAACGTTTTTTATTTAAATTAAAATTCTTCATCTTCCATTTGATTTTCTTTTTCTAACTCTAAATTTCCATATTTTACAGATTCTTTTGAATTAATTATTGAGTTTTCTATTAATTCTTTTGCATTGTTATACTCTTCTTGTTCTCCTAAAAGTTCTAATATTAATGATAAATTTAATCCCGAAATAACATGTAAATTTTTATTACTAGGAATTTTTTCCATAAAGGCATTGTTAACACTTCCACCAAATATATCTGTTACTACTATTATCTCTTTATCTTTATATTGAAGTAACATTCTATCTATCTCTTTGGCTAAGTTAAAATCTTCTTTAGTATAGCATGGTAGTGACTCCAAATTCTCAAACTTTCCTAAGATGATACCTATTGAATTTTCTATCCCTTTGGCAAAATTCCCATGTGTAGCTATTATAAATTGAAACATTTAGTTTACCTCCTGTACCTTTTCTCATAAATTAACACACTATTATTCTGGTGTCAATTTTTTTAGTTTTATCGTTAATTCGTAGTTAATGTTTTTATATTTATATGCTATAATATTGTTAAAATAAATATTTTTCAATCATCAACGAATTAATATTTTGTTTTTTTTCGTTTATTATAACAACTATTTTTACTATAAAGGAGATGAGAGATATAAAAGAAAATAAAATTTCTAATAATTTTTTTAATTTTTCAACTTTTTTCAATACTGAAATATTATTTACTAAAAGATTTTCAAAAAATGATATTCTTTTTAAGCAATTTTTAATAAAACATATTGTAACAACTGATGAAAAAAAATTAGAAATAAAAGAGAATGAAATAAAAAAAATAATTTCTCTCCCTCATGGAGAAACTGTTGACTCTTTTTTATCAAAATTTTGTTCTAAAAGAATTGTTATCTACTATGGAAAATCTAAACTTAATCCCTATGAACTATCTTTAAGTATTGTTGCTTCCTATTTAAAAATTGAAGATAGGTATAAAATTAAAATAAGTGATGATTTTTATAAGATATTTAACTCTGAAAAAAATGATTTTAAACTTTTCTATTTAAATATTTTATTAAGTTTTTCCAACACAATTAGTAGAAATCTATTTAATCTATTAAAAAGTATATCTAATGAAGCTTTTCTTGAGATTTCATTAGAGGAGTTAAAAAATTATTTAAATATAGAGGAATCTTATGATCGTTTCTTTGATTTTGAACATAAAATTCTTGTTCCAGCTTTGAAAGAAATCGAAGAGTTTTTACTATATAAAGTTGAGTACTCAAAAATTAAAGAATCTAATAGTAAAAATAGTAAAATTAAGGGGATTCGTTTTGATATAATTCAAACTGCTGATAACAATAGAGAAAAGAATCTAACTTTACTTTTTGAATTATTTAATCCTTTTGCTAAAAACGAAAAGCTATTACAAGAGTTTATAACAAAACAATCTTTCTTTTATAGTTTCAATTATTTAAAAAGAAATATTGAATATTCTCTACTACATAGTTGTAAAAATTTAGATAGTTTTTTAATTGAGGCTATTGAAAAAGATTATGTTAATACTAGATTTAAAACTAAGTTTAAAAATTTTTCAAAACAATATACTCTTATTTCAAATCTAAATCAAAATTTTACATCATTAGATGATTTTAGGGATAATATTTTTAAAGAGATTGATAAAAAGAAATTAAGTGAACTATCAATTTTAGTTAAATTTATGAAAAGTTCCTTCCAATTGTTTAGAAATAACTTTTTAACAAATGAGGCTTTAAATAAAAATGAAATTTATAAAACTTTCTATACTAATTTTCAAGAAAATAATGAATTTACATTTGAAAATAAACATCTATTACTTATAGCAGAGTTTAACGATACATGTTGTGAAAGTTATTTTGCTATTTTTAAAAAATAAATTTAAAAAAAGAGGCTTGAAATATTATCAAGCCTCTTTTAAGATTATTCTTTTAATTTTTGCTTTCTATTTCTTTAAAGTTTTAAAGAATCCTATTGTACATAGAGCTGAAACAACTATACCACAAACAAGTCCAATCATTTCAATAGTAGCAACTGGTGTTCCTTGGAAGAATCTTACAAATCCTTCTGGAGCTATAATAATATAATCTGTAACTACTACTGTCATAAATATTGCTGGTATAAGAGCAATCTTATAATTTTTACCATTGTTATTTAAGTATTTAGCTGCTGCCCATAATGCTATTGTTGCTAATGTTTGGTTAGACCAGCTGAAATATCTCCATAGAATGTTGAAATCTATAAAGCATAGTGCTACTCCAACTACGAATAGAGGAATTGCAACAATAAATCTATTAACTATAGGTCCTTGTTTATATTTAATAGTATCTGCTATTGTAAGTCTTGCACTTCTAAATGCTGTATCTCCTGAAGTTATTGGACAAGCAACAACTCCTAATAGTGCTAAAGCTCCTCCAACTTTTCCTAGTACTGTATTAGAAATTTTATTAACTACAACAGCTGCTCCACCGTGTCCTAGTGCTTCTCCTAATCCTGGAGTTCCACCAAAGAAGCTCATTGCTGCTGCTGCCCATACTAATGCAACTATACCTTCAGATATCATTGCTCCGTAGAATACTTTTCTTCCTTCTCTTTCATTTTGAAGACATCTTGCCATCATAGGTGATTGTGTTGCATGGAATCCTGAAATTGCTCCACAAGCTATTGAGATACAAAGATAAGGGAATACTGATTGTCCTTTTGGATGGAAGTTATGGAAAGCTATTTCTGGGATATCATATCCTTGAACTACTATTCCTACTCCAATTCCTATAGCCATTATCAATAGTGCTATACCAAATATTGGATAGATTCTACCAATAATTTTATCTACTGGAAGAACTGTTGCTGCTAAGTAATAAATAATAATAATTCCTATAAGAACCATTTTATCTATTCCAGTTAAGTCATTTAATATTGCTGCTGGACTTGTTATAAATACAACTCCTACAAGAACTAGAAGAACTATTGAGAAAACTACCATAAGTTTTCTTGCTCCCTCTCCTAAATTTTCTCCAACCAATTCAGATACACTTGCACCATCTTTTCTCAATGACATCATTCCAATTAAGAAGTCATGAACTGATCCTGCAAATATACATCCAAATACTATCCAAATAAATGCTGCTGGTCCCCACATAGCTCCTGCTACAGCTCCAAATATTGGTCCTGTCCCTGCTATATTAAGAAATTGAATCAAAAATGCTTTTTTCCAATCCATCTCAACATAATCCACTCCATCACTTAATCTTTTAGCTGGGGTATCTCTATTTGGATCTGGTCCAAATATTCCATCTACGATTTTACCATAAATCATATATCCTACAATTAAAGCTATAATTGATACAATAAAACTTACCATATAAATCTAACCTCCATTTTATTTAATTAAACTTATTCTTATACAACTATATGATACAAAAAATATTCAAAAAAAAGATCACTTGTTCTTTAAAAGGTTAAATCCAATACTTAAAATGCAAAATTCAATCCTCAAATACCACTTTTTATCTTTATTTTTTTATGATATAATTTTCATAGCTGTGTAGGAGGTAGAATTTTGTTTAAATTAATTAGTCATCTTTTTAATAACTTAGGTTACATTATTGCTATTGCTTTTTTCTTTACAAAGCTAAAAAGAGCCAAAGATATATTCACTCATAAAAAATACTCTAAAAAAGATGTTTTTATTCTTTCATGTTTCTTTTCAATTTTAGCAATTATTGGTACATATACTGGTGCAGATTATCGTGGTGCTATTGTTAATGTAAGAAATATTGGTGTTGTGGTTGGTGGAATTTTAGCTGGACCAGAAGTTGGAATACTTGCTGGATTTATTGCAGGACTTCATCGACTTTTCATAGATGTAGATCCAATTACTACTATCCCTTGTGCTACTGCTACTATGATTGGAGGATTTATCACAGCATATCTATATAAAAAATGTAATGAGAAAAACTTCTATTTATATGGGTTTCTTGGAGGATTTTTAGTTGAAAATCTCAGCATGCTACTTATTTTAGTTATGGGAAAAGATTTTGAACTGGCAAAGGATATTGTTTCAAACATATATTTTCCAATGATTTTAGCTAATGCAGTGGGAGTTTCTATTGTTTTACTTATTATTCAAGATATTATTGAGGAGAAGGATATTATAGCTGGAAAACAAGCTAAGCTTTCCCTTGAAATTGCCAATAAAACTCTCCCTTATTTTAGAAATGGGGAATCTTTAAATGAGGTGTGTAAAATTATATCTGACTCTTTAGGAGCAAAAGCAGTAGTAATTACCAATGAAAAATATATTACTGCTAGCTATTCAACATCTGAAGATTTTAAAATTGCTCATACAGATATAAAAAGTGAAGTTACTAAAAAGGTTCTAAAAACTGGAAAAATCTGTATAATTGGACAATGTGATGATGTTAAATATTTTCAATGTGTCACTGGAAAAATTAAATCTTGTATAATATCCCCTCTATTTCAAGGGGATAAAGTTTCTGGAACTTTAAAAATATATTTTGATACAAAAGAAAATGTAACTGCCTCAAATCAATATTTAGTTGAGGGATTATCTCTACTTATCTCCACTCAATTAGAATTAAGTAGTGTTGAAAATCTTAAAACTATGGCAAAGGAAGCTGAGTTAAAAGCTCTACAAACTCAAATTAATCCACATTTTCTTTTTAATGCTCTACATACTACATCTTTCTTTGTAAGAAAAGATCCTAATAAAGCTAGAGAGATTATTATAGATCTTTCAACATATTTAAGGTATAACCTTGAAAATTCTTGCAAATTAGTACCACTTGAGATGGAGTTAGAGCAAGTTAAGGCATATTTTAATATTGAAAAAGCTCGTTTTGGAGATAAAATTTCTCTAAATATAGATGTAGATGAAAATATTAAAAATATCAGCATCCCTAGTCTTATTATTCAACCTCTTGTTGAAAATAGCATAAAACATGGATTATTAAAAAAGCGTGAAGGTGGATTTGTAAATATAATAGCCAAGAAAGAGAATAAAGGTTGTCTCATAACAATAGAGGATAACGGTGTTGGAATTGATCAAAAGATCATTGATAATTTAGATGATAGAATAGATAAGAATATTGGACTAAAAAATGTCCATAATAGAATTAAACTAATATATGGTAAGGGTCTTGTTGTTGAAAAATTAGAAACTGGAACAAAAATATCCTTTTATATTGAATAGGAGGTTTTAATGGTTAAATGTGTAATAGTTGAAGATGAGTTTCCAGCTAGAGAAGAGCTGAAATTCTTTATTGAAAACCATGATGGAATAGAGTTAGAAAGAGAGTTTGAAAATCCACTTGATGCTTTAAAATATCTTCAAGATAATAAAACTGATGTGGTTTTTTTAGATATAAATATGCCTGAATTAGATGGTATGAGCCTTGGAAAAATATTGTCAAAGTTAGATGAAAATCTAAAAATAATTTTTATCACAGCATATAGAGATTATGCTCCTGAAGCTTTTGAGATAAAAGCCTTTGATTATCTTTTAAAACCTTATTCTGATAAGAGAATAAATGAAGTATTAGATAATCTTACAAAATTTAAAGAGCATGAGCATATAAAAGAGGTCAGTCAAATAAATAAGATCACTGTAACTTCTGATGAAAAGATGTTTGTTATCTCTATTGATGATATATATTATATTGAAGCTGGAGAAAAAGAGAGTATAATCCATACAAAAGATCACTCTTATTCATCTAAAATAAAAATCTCTAAATGGGAAGAACTTCTTCCTATGTGGAAATTTTATAGAACTCATAGATCATATATTGTTAATCTGGACAAGATAACCGAGGTAGAACCTTGGTTTAATGGAACTTATATTTTAAAGATTCAAGATCTAAAATTTAAAGTTCCTGTAAGTCGTAATAATATTAAAGAGTTTAAAGAGATGTTGGTTATTAAATAACAAAAAAGACATAGAGTTTTCTATGTCTTTTTTGTATATCTATATATAAAACATCTTGGGGAAAGATTTATTATGCCTTAATAATAACAGATATTTATGTCAATTTTGTTACAATATTTTAAAAACTAAAATATAAAAGAGGCTATAAAAATAGCCTCTTAAATATCTTATTTATTTACTTTTACTCCAAAAGAAACTTTTTCTCCATTTACATTAAAATCAGCTGTAAATCCATCTACTTCTCCAAATACTATCTCATCTGTTAAAGTATCATGTTTAATTTCCTCTGCATTTCTAGTAATAATATCTTTTATCTTATCATTATCTTTTTCATAAAGAACGATGTGATCCATTACATCAAAGTTAGCTTCTTTACGCATAGATTGGATTTTACTGATAACTTCTCTTACAAATCCCTCTTCTATTAATTCAGGAGTAAGTTTTGTATCAAGAATAACAGTAACTCCTCTATCTTCTAAAGGCATATATCCTTCAGTTTGAGCAGTATCTATTAAAAGATCTTCTGGTGCTAAAGGTGCTTCTGTTCCATCAGAAAGTTGTAGTTTAAGAACTCCTGTTGTATCAAGTTCTTTTTTAGCTTTACTTCCATCAATTTCAGCTAATAGAGTACGAATCTCATTAACTTTTTTACCATATCTTTGTCCTAAAGTTTTTAGTTGTGGTTTAAATGTATATGAAGTAAATTGTGAAGCATCATCTATAAAGTGGATCTCTTTAATATTTAGTTCCTCTTTAATTATATTTTGATATAGCTCTCCAACTACATTTTCAGCTTTTACATAGATATTAGCTATTGGTTGTCTATTTTTAATGTTAGCTGCATTTCTTGCTGCTCTTCCTAAAGTTACAACTTGTAATACCTCTTCCATATTATCTTCAAGTTCTTTATCAATCATTGATTCATCAACTGTTGGATAATCAGTTAAGTGAATACTTTCAGGAGCATTTTTATCTACACTGCAAACTAGGTTTTGATAGATCTCCTCTGTCATAAATGGAATCATTGGAGCTGCTGTTTTACAGATAGTAACTAATGCTGTGTAAAGAGTCATATAAGCAGTGATCTTATCATCTGTCATATCTTGTACCCAGAAACGCTCTCTACTTCTTCTTACATACCAGTTACTTAATTCATCAACAAAATCTTGTAGAAGTCTAGCTGCTTCTAATAGTTTGTAATCAGCTAAGTTTTCATCTACACCTTTTACAACTGTATTTAATTTTGAAAGTAGCCATCTGTCCATTACAGTTAATTTTTCTTTATCTAGTGTATATTTTGTAGGATCAAATTGATCTATCTCAGCATATAGAACATAGAAAGCATAAGTGTTCCATAGTGTTGACATAAATTTACGTTGTCCCTCTAATACAGCTTTTCCGTGGAATCTATTTGGTAACCAAGGAGCTGAGTTAATATAGAAATACCAACGAATTGCATCTGCTCCATAAGTTGCTAGTGCTTCAAATGGATCTACTGCATTTCCTTTAGATTTAGACATTTTTTGTCCATTCTCATCTTGAACGTGTCCTAAAACAATTACATTTTTATATGGTGCTTTGTTAAATATCAAAGTAGATATTGCAAGAAGTGAATAGAACCATCCTCTTGTTTGGTCAACTGCCTCTGATATAAAGTCAGCAGGGAATTGTTTTTCAAATAGATCTTGATTTTCAAATGGATAGTGGTGTTGAGCAAAAGGCATTGATCCTGAGTCAAACCAACAGTCAATTACTTCTGACACTCTATGCATTTGTTTTCCACAGTGAGGACAAGTAATAGTTACAGCATCAATATATGGACGGTGTAACTCTATATTATCTGGACAGTTAGGTGACATAGATTTTAATTCAGCTATACTTCCTATTGCATGTTTATGTCCACATTCACACTCCCAAACGTTTAGTGGAGTTCCCCAATATCTATCTCTACTGATACCCCAGTCTTGAACATTTTCTAACCAATCTCCAAAACGTCCTTTTCCTATTGTTTTTGGTATCCAGTTAATTGTATTGTTATTTCTGATAAGATCATCTTTTACAGCTGTCATTTTGATGAACCATGATTCTCTTGCATAATAGATAAGAGGTGTGTCACATCTCCAGCAATGAGGGTAGTTATGTTCAAATGATGGAGCATCAAATAGTAATCCTCTTGTTTCTAGATCTATTAAGATAGGTTTATCTGCTTTTTTACAGAAAGTTCCAGCCCAAGGAGTTTCTTTTGTCATCTCCCCTTTAGCATCAACTAATTGAACAAATGGTAAGTCATATTTTCTTCCAACATTGGCGTCGTCTTCCCCGAATGCAGGTGCAATATGAACTACTCCAGTTCCATCTGTAAGTGTTACATAATCATCACAAGTTACAAACCAACATTTTTTGTCTGGTGATACAAAACCAAATAGTGGTTCATACTCTTTATATTCTAAATCTTTTCCTACGTAAGTTTCAAGAATTTCATAATCCTCTTTAAGTACAGTTGCTACTAAAGCTTCTGCCATGTAGTAAGTATATTCTCCATGTTTTACTTTTACATAAGTTTCTTTAGGGTTTACACAAAGAGCTACGTTTGAAGGTAGAGTCCAAGGAGTAGTTGTCCATGCTAAGATATAAGCATCTTCACCTTTAACTTTAAATCTAACAATAGCTGATTTTTCTTTTACATCTTTATATCCTTGAGCAACCTCGTGGCTTGATAGAGGAGTTCCACATCTTGGGCAGTAAGGTACTATTTTAAATCCTTTATATAGTAATCCCTTTTCCCAAATTTGTTTTAATGCCCACCATTCAGATTCGATAAAGTTATTATCATATGTTACATATGGTTTCTCCATATCTGCCCAGAATCCTACAGTTCCAGAGAAATCTTCCCACATGCTTTTATATTTCCATACACTTTTTTTACACTCATTGATGAATGGTTCAAGTCCATAATTTTCAATTTGATCTTTACCATTGATTCCTAGTAGTTTTTCTACTTCTAGTTCTACTGGAAGTCCATGTGTATCCCATCCAGCTTTTCTAGGTACATCATAACCTTTCATTGTTCTATATCTAGGGATCATATCTTTAATAACACGAGTTAAAACATGCCCTATATGAGGCTTTCCATTAGCTGTAGGTGGTCCATCATAGAATGTATAAGTCTTATCCCCTTTTCTTAAATCTAAGCTTTTTTCAAAAATTTTGTTTTCTTTCCAAAATTTTTCAATTTCTTTTTCTCTCTCTACAAAATTAAGATTTGTAGACACCTTTTTGTACATAAAAACCTCCTAATATAAAGTTTATATTAATTTTATTTCTACCTATAAAAAAAAGGCAACCTGTGGTTGCCCTTATCTACTAATTTTCATTAAGAAATAACATATACAACGCCACATTAACAATATCTATAATATTTTATTTTGAACATATTATTGATATTATTATTATAGCCTTTCTATATCCCATCTCTTTTCTCCCCTTTTATTTTTCTAAATACAATATATCACATATCCCTTATAAAAGCAAGGGGTGAGTAATATATAATCTAAAAAAATACTACTACTATATCACTTTTTAATATAATTTCAATTAAAATTTAGGAAACTCCTTTGCCTCTTTTATAAATTCAACTAAAGTTTCAATCTTCACCTTTGGATGATTTGATGAAACTCCAACTATTGCCCCTTCTACAATAGGAGCATCTACTATCTCAACTCTTATTTCATCCTTTAATGCCTCTTTAGCTTTCTCTGCATTTAATACAGAACTTCCAAGATCACAAAGAACTACTACTCCATCTCCTTGATCTGCACTTTTTATAGCTCTTGAAATTATCTGTGGACAAGTTCCATAGTTCCCTTCTTTATCAATTCCTCCACCATTAACTAGGTGAAAATCACTATTTTTTAACTCTAAACAGAAATTTATAATTTCCTGTGATAATTTTGGATTGTGTGCAACTACTACTATTCCTACCATTGTTTCCCCCATAGAAATTTTCGACATATTTTATTACTATTTTATATACCTCGTTTTTATTATTTGTCAAGATTTGATACTTTTTACTTCATAAATGTATCAATTATATTATAACATAAATAGAATATATAGTAACTATTTTTTGTAAAAAAATAAGAGAAAATACTGAAAGTACCTTCTCTTACGAACTTTTAATCTCTATTTTTTAACTTGCTAACTGAATATCTTTATTTTCCTGTTTTTTTATTATTTTATCAAATAAAATCTCTAAATATCTGAAAGTATAGTCAAGATTGTATGTTTTTATACTGATATTTTTTCCATTATATTTAAAATCAATATAGAAAATTTTATTTTCTGAGTGTACATCACATATTAATTTAACATTTTTAAATGATGTCTCCCATTTTTTATTTTTTATCAATATTTCACATCGCATTACAAACCTATGCGTTTTTTCTCAGTCCCATGATCAGTTTTATTCCTATCATCATAAGGATTGGGAAAATTAGAGCTGCAAAAATTCCCAATTTCAGGTTATCGTTCAATGCGCTGGAGATCATTCCCACATAGGTAGGTCCGGAGGAGCATCCCACATCTCCTGCC
>UQQO01000033.1 GCA_900543175.1 uncultured Fusobacterium sp. | reverse complement strand
TCTCTCTTTATTCTTTGACATGGAATTTAGCTGATATTTAAAAGAAATTTAGATAGCTTTAATTAACTAATTAACGTAAATAGCAAAGGTACTTTGCTGTAACCCTAGCGATGTGCTAGAAAGCTGAGCTTAGCTAGATAAATTATAGTTTTATAATAGAAAAAGTGACTGCTATTAACAGTCACTCTATCTAAAATAATTGTTTTATTTTTAAGATTTGTGAGTTGGACATCTACCAGAAGCTTTACAGCTTCCACAACTGCAACTACATCCACCCTCTTTAGCTGTCAACATTCTATACACACTTCTTAAAGCAAAGAATGCTATAACTGCTACTATCGCTATCAAAATAATTGTTTTCATATTACCATCTCCTTCAAATAGAAAACAAAACAATACTTACTTAAAAGAACAGTTTTCCTATTTGGAATACTAATGTTGAGGCAATATATGGCACTACTAACATTATACTTACTACAAATCCTAAATATCTCCATCCAAATTCATGCTTTATAGCTCCCAATGTTGCAACACATGGTACTACTAACAATATAAATACCATAAATGAGTATGCTCTCAATGGTGCTAGTTCATCATTTGGCCATAAATTAGCTGTAGCTTGTACTATTCCTCTTCCCTCTTCTTCAATCTCCTCTGCATCTGGTGTAGTAAATAATCCCTCTACATCAAGGCTTAACATTCCTACTACTGAATCTTTTACAGCTCCTCCAAATCCTTTTACTTGTTCCATTAAATCTTCACCAAAAGTAGTTTCTGCTATTTCCTCTTCTGCCTCAGCTTCTTCAGCTAATGGAAGAGCTTGAGCTAAGAATCCTACAACTACCTCTTTAGCTGCTATACTTGGTGGAATTGCTGCTACAGTTTCCCATCTATCTCCAAATCCTGTAGGTTTCATAATAGGTGCAAAAGCATGTCCAAATTTAGCTATATATGATGAGTTTGAATCTCCATTATTAGGGAAATATGTAAGAGCCCATAATATCATCATTATTCCTAAAATTACAGTTCCTGCTCTCTTAATATAATCAAATACTCTTAACCAAGTTGAGTTTAAAATAACTTTTAAACTTGGAATTCTATATGGTGGTAATTCTATTAATAATGCTTTATTTTCAGATTTAAATCCTTTTAAATTTTTTAATCCAAGTCCTACTAATATAGCTACAATTATTCCAAATATATATATTGAAACAACTACTAATCCAGCTTTAGCTCCAAAGAATGCTGCTGTAAATAATCCATATACTGGCAATCTAGCTCCACATGACATAAATGGTGACATGGCTGCTGTTAATTTTCTTGAGCTTTCATCTTCTAATGTTCTTGTAGCATAGATAGCTGGAACTGTACATCCAAATCCAACCACCATTGGAACAAATGATTTACCATTAAGTCCCAATCTTCTCATTATCTTATCCATTAAGAATGCTACCCTAGACATATATCCACTTTCTTCTAAAATAGCTAAGAAGAAATATAGGAATACCATAACAGGAACAAAAGTAAGAACTCCTCCTACTCCTCCTACTATTCCATCTATTATCAGTGAACTTAACCAATCTGGAGTTCCCTCTACAAGCATACCTACATATTTACCTACAAAATCAGCAAAGAACCCATCTACCCAATCTATAAATGGAGCACTTCCATTAAATACAAATGCCATTACCCCTGCCATTATTAAGAAGAATAGTGGTAATCCTAGAACTCTATTTAAAAGAATCTTATCTACTTTATCTGTAAAATCTAATCTTGATTTTATTGAAGTAGTGAAAGTTCTAGCAAGAATTCCATTTACTGTTCCATATCTTCCCTCTGCAAGTATTGTTTCACTATCATTATCATATTTATTTTCTAATTTTTCAATCTCTTCATTAAATAGATTTGTAGCATCTACTCCATACTTATTTTTTATTTTTTCAATTATGTGACTATCTCTCTCTAAAAATTTAATTGCTAAAAACTCTTTAGAGTACTCTTTAGTTACTGGTAAAAGTTTTTCATTAGTTAAAATCTTGTATTCTACCTCATGTATTATAGATAAAATATTTTTATCAAAAGGTAGTGAATACTTTTTACCCTTCTCTTTATTTTTAGACATAGTTATAATTGAGTCTAAAAGCTCTTCTATTCCTGTTCCCTTTAATGCTGATACTGGGATTGCTGGAATCTCAATCATATCTTGAAACTCTTTCATATTTAATTTATATTTTAATTTTGCAAATTCATCATAAAAGTTTAGTGCCATTATCATTGGCTTTTCTAACTCTTTTAATAGGAATGTAAGATATAGATTTCTCTCAAGATTTGTAGAATCTATAACATTTACTACTACATCTGGATTTTCCTCTAAGATAAAATCTCTAGTTATCTTCTCCTCTAAAGTATATGGACTAAGACTGTATACCCCTGGTAAATCCACTAATTTTATCTCTTCACCTTTGTGAACAAACATAGCCTCTTTCTTTTCAACTGTTACCCCTGGCCAGTTTCCTACTTTTAATTTTGATCCTGCTATTGCATTGATTAAAGCAGATTTTCCAACATTAGGATTTCCTGCAAATGCTATTTTTATCATTTTCTTTTCTCCTACCCTTCTATTTTCTCAACTTCAATATTTTTAGCATCTTCTTTTCTTATTGCTATTCCTGTAGCTTTTACTATATATTCTTGTGGATCTCCTAAAGGTGCATTTCTCTCTAATTTAATAATCTCTCCAGCAGTTACTCCCATATCTACCAATCTTTTTTTCAGTTCCCCTATTCTTCCTATTTTTACTATTTTTGCTCTCTCTCCATTCTTTAAATCACATAGTTTCATATGTTATACCTCCATACAATTAAAAAGACATATCTTTTGTTTTTCAAAATATTATTCCCAAATAATAGCAGCCATTAGGCTGCTTAACTTAAATATATTAATTTTTATATTTCAACTATTATCTTAGATGCCAAACCAAAATTCAAAGCATACTTACAGTCGTTCATCTTAACAACAACTCCACCATTTCCATCTTTTAACACACAAAGTTTTTTACCTATACAAAAACCCTTTTCCAACAGTTGCCCCTTACAACAGCCTGTTCCCCTAATATCTTTTATAGTAACCTCTTTATTTAGTTCTGCAAAAGCTAATGGTAACATTTTGGCACCTCCTCATCTTTTATATAATCATTATATTCAATAAATATAATTTTGTCAATAGAAAAGGTTTGAAGTTTAAAATATATCTATAATAAATTTTTATAAATGCTCATCTATTCAATAATATTAATATAATCAAAAAAAGACTAAAAATAGATTTTTCTACTCTTAGTCTCTGCAATATTAATCTTTATATAGTTCCAATATCTCAAGATACTCAGCTCTTATCTCTTCACGTAATTTTTTAGGCTCTAATATCTCTGCCTCTTTAGAAAATTGTCTAAAATAGATCTTAGCATTTTCATTAGCTACTTCAAAGAAATAGATATGTCCCTCTTTTTTTAACAACTTTGGACGATAGTTAGTAAAACTTTTCAAAAGACTCTCTCCCTCTTCTGTTAGTCTAACTTTAACTATATTTCCATTACCAAAAAATGGGTCAAAATTTTTACGCATGTTTTCAATAAATTTCTTATCCTTACCTTTTATCTTTTCATCAAGGATAGAAATTATTTCAAGCTCTTTCAATTTAAAGTTAGCATAGTTTTTCTTCTCCTCATCATAACAAAAAAGAAAGTTTTCATCCCCTCTCTCCTCTCTTTTAATAAAATAAGGTTCTACATTAAAAACTCTGCTCAAATATTTTATCTTTATCTTCTTTTTCTCTTTTATTCCCTCTAAAATCATCTTCACTCTATCTTCAAAAATAAAAAGCTCTCTCTGATATTTAAATTTTGAAGTATATAGCTCAAATAACTCTCTAAAATACTCTGCTTCTACATCTACCTCATTAGCCTTTAAAACATCATAATATATCTCTCTATTAGAAACATTCAAATCAAATTGTATTATCTTTTTTACTGGTCTCCCTTGAGTTTCCAATAATTTTTCTGCATCCATTTTCTTATTATATTTAAATCTTTCAAGGATATAGTTGCAAAGTTTATTATTATTTATTCCAAATTCTTCAACATCATTTTTCATAAGACGCCAAATATCTTCTGGTACTGTCACTCTAATCTTTTTCATGTCCCTTTGCTCCCCTTTGCAAAACAATATGTTTTTATATTATACCACAATTCTTTTGTTTTATTCAAAATATTTTATACTACCTATTTTTCAATCTTTTTCATTGCCTTTTCTTTATTTTTGAGGTATAATTATTATAGAAACACAAAACTTGTGTTGTTAGATTTTAAAAAGTTTGGGATAATATAGGCACTCACTTTGTGGGTGCTTATATTATATATATCAAGCTCCCAAACACTTGGTATATATAAATCTAACACACAGGAGGGGTGTCAATGGTTTATATTGAAAATATTAACCTCGATAGTGGTTTTACAGCTGTAGTCATTATCATAATTGGTATTTATATTCTATTCAAGAAATAACTACACACCCCAGCCCTTATGGGCTTTTTATTTTTTATATTAAAATTTAAGCTAATGCTTAAAAAATTATCTAAATCTATAACTTATAAACAACTCATTAAAAAAACTAAGTAACATTCTAACAAAATATTACTTAGTTTTTTAATTTTTTATTTTGTTATGCAGAAAATAACTCGCTATCTTTTATTTTTATCTCTTCTCTATTAAATACTTTTAAAAGTTTTTCTGGTGTAAGCTCACTTTTTTCCTTACCTTTTACATCTAATAAGATTTCTCCATTATGTAGCATTATCAATCTATTTCCATAATTTATAGCATCTTGAAGATTGTGAGTAATCATAAGAGTTGAAATCCCATTTTTCTCTACAATCTCTCTAGTTTTATTCATAATTATCTTAGATGTTTTAGGATCTAAAGCTGCTGTATGCTCATCTAATAATAATACTTTTGGTTTATTTAAAGTAGCCATTATTAAAGCTAGACACTGTCTTTGTCCTCCAGAAAGAGATTTTACCTCAGTATCCATTTGATTTTCTATTCCTAAACCTAGTTCTTTTAAAAGAGATCTGTAATACTCTTTTCTTTTTTTATTCAACCCTAAAGAGAAACCAAAAGTTTTACCCTTATTATCTGCCATAGAAAGATTTTCAAATACTGTCATTGAAGGAGCTGTTCCTACTGAAGGATTTTGATATACCTTAGATATAAAGCTCCCTCTCTTATGTTTTGGCATATCTGTAATGTCCTTTCCATCAATATTTATTTTTCCACTATCTGGAGTTATATTCCCTGTTATTGTATCAAGAAGAGTCGATTTTCCAGCTCCATTACTTCCAATTATAGAGATAAAATCACCCTGTTCTATATTTAAGTTTAAACCATTAAAAACATTTTTTACCTCTCCTAATTCATTTTCAAAGCTCTTTGTTATATTAACTATTCTAAGCATATTTTTTTCCTCCTCTTCCTAATAAACTTTTCTTCTCTTTTAAGAATATAATTCCAACAACTAAAATTGATGTAATAAGTTTCAAATCACTTGCATTCATACCTAATTTTAAAGACATTGCAATTATTGTTCTATAAATAATAGTTCCTAAAATAACTGTCATTGACATACTGATAAATGATCTTTTCTTAAATATTGCCTCTCCTATTATTATTGAAGCTAACCCAGTAATAATAGTTCCTGTTCCCATTCCAACATCGGCAAATCCTTGATATTGTGCTAATATAGCTCCTGATAGTGCTACAAAGCTATTTGCTATCATCAATCCATATATTTTCAATTTTTTTTCATCTATTCCTAGAGATATTACTAAAGTCTCATTATCTCCTAAAGCTTTTAATGCAAAACCAAACTTTGTTTTTAAAAGATAGTCAATTGTTATTTTAGCTAGGATAAGAAGAATAACTAAAGTAACTATTGGGATCATATTTCCATTGAACAGATGTTTTACTGAAAATAGTGGTATATTTGATTTTCCCATAATTCTTAAATTTACACTATATAATCCAGTCATTACAATGATTCCTGCCAATAGATTTGTAACTTTTAATTTAACATGAATCATTCCTGTAATTAGTCCTGCTATAGCCCCACATATAGTTGCTACTACTAAAGCTAATATTGGGTTTCCACCTTTTATCAATATTGCTGAAGCTACTGCTCCACCTAATGGAAAGCTACCATCTACAGTCATATCTGGAAAATCTAATATCTTATATGATAAATATACTCCTAACACCATTATTGCAAATATAAAACTCTGTTCTAATGTTCCTAATAACATATCCCTCTCCTCATTTCTTCCCTATTAATATACCTTTGCATCCTTTAAGATCTCATTTGACATATTAATATTATATTTTTCTGCTGCTTTTTTATTTATTATCAATGTTGTTTCTTTTAAAGTTTCAATTGCTATTGAGCTTGGTTTCTCTCCATTTAAAACTCTTATGGCAATCTCTCCTGTTTGGTATCCAAGTTTTTCATAATCTATTCCTTGTGTCACTAATGCTCCTTGTGCAACTTGATCTTCAACTGATCCTATAACTGGTTTTCCAGCTTTGTTAGCTTTCTCAAGAACTAATGGTGTTGCTGATACAACTAAATTATCTGTTGGAGTATACAATATATCAACCTTTGGTAAAAGTGTATCAAGCCCTATTGCCATATCTGTAACATTTGTAATTCCTGCCTCTACAACTTCTAATCCTAATTTTTTACCTTCCTCTTTCACTTGTTCCACTTGTATTTGAGAGTTTTGTTCACTTGTGTTATAGATAACTCCAACTTTTTTTATTTGTGGAAGAAGTTTTTTAGCCACTTCCAATTGTTTATATATTGGAGCTGCATCACTTGTTCCTGTAATATTCTCTCCTACAAGTCCTGAACTCTTTGCATCTGTTACAGCTGTTATAATAATTGGTATCTCTTTAGTTGCATTGTATGCTGCTTGAGCACTTGGTGTTGATATTGCTAGTATAAGATCTTTATTATCATTTTTAAAAGAGTTTGCTATTATCTGTGCAGTTCCAAAATCCCCTTGTGCATTTTGATACTCTATATTTTTCTCTCCATACCCCTCTTTTTCCAATGCCTTTATAAATCCTTTTCTAGCTGAGTCTAAAGATTGATGCTCCATAATTTGAGTAACTCCAATTTTTACATCTGATTTCTCTTTCCCAAAAGCTATCATTGATATCCCTAATAATAGTAGTAACATTTTTTTCATATTGAATCACTTCCTTATAACCTTCTTTATTTAATAGGAATGATACCACCATTTTTAAGAATCTACTAGATAACAATTAAATTATTTATTTGTTCCACATTGAAGCTGTAATCTCACTATTTTCCCTATATTTTTATAAACTCCTTTTCTAAAATTTGTTCGTATTACTCTACGATAATTTTAAAATTTTTTGCAACTTCTTTATTTATATATCTTTCAGACTCCCTTACAACCTCAAATTTCATATTTTTTATATCCTCACCTTTTAAATATCTCACTATCATCTCTCCTGTTTGATACCCTACTTTATAATCTGAAATTCCCTCTGATGCCAATGCTCCTTGATCTACATAACTCTTTGTAGCTCCTATAACAGGTTTATTATCTTTTTTAGACTTATCTATTATCAATGGATAAGTAGAAGCTATTGTATTATCTATTGTTGTGTATAAAACATCTACCTCTGGTAAGATTGTATCTAAAGCTGAAGCTATCTCATTTACATTTGTTATCCCTTTAACCACTACTACATATCCATTTTTTTCAGCTTCCTTCTTAAATTCATCTGTTAGATAAAAAGAGTTTTGTTCACTTGTATTATAAACTATACCTATCTTTTTAGCCTCTGGTAAAAGCTCTTTTATCAATTCTACCTGTTTCTTTACTGGTGATCTATCACTTACCCCTGTTACATTCTCTGCTAATACTCCTGCACTTTCTGGATTTGTTATAGCTGAGAAAAAGATCGGTTTATCTTTTATATTGTTTACTGCTGCTTGTGCACTTGGTGTTGAAATTGCCACTACTATATCACTTGTATTTTTAAACTCTTGAGCTATCATCTGTGCAGTTCCAAAATCTCCTTGTGCATTTTTATAGCTTATCTCAATCTTATCCTCTCCATAACCATTAGCTTTTAAACTGTCTATTACCCCTTGACATACATCATCTAAAGATTGATGCTCTACAATTTGAGTTATCCCTATTTTTACCTTACTCTCTTTTTCCTTTCCACAAGCTATACAAAGAACCATTAACATAAATAATAAAATTTTTTTCATTTTTTCCCTCCTAAAAATAAAAAGCCCTATCCTAAAATATAAGACAGGGCTTAATTAATAATTTATAAAAATAAAACCTGCTCTTTCGAACAGGTTTTTTAACAATATTATTTAACGAACTTAAATAAATTATCTATTTATAAATGAACATCTATGACAAAACCTGATTCACCTGTCTATTATTAAGTTTGTGTAATCTGTTTTGCCACCACCAAGTAAATCTAATTGTCATTTGTGTTCACCTCCATTTTTTTCTTTATTCTTGATACAAAGATACTACTTTTTTTTCTACTTGTCAATAGTTTTATTGATTTAAAGTTATTCTTGTTCCATCAGATAACTCTATAATTTGAGTTCTTCCATCAGAATAAACAACTTTTCCACTTCTTTGATTTGAATAATTTCCATTATTATAATTACTATTTCTTCCACTATAATTATTTGCAGTTGCTGTTTGAAGTCTTGCAGGAACTCCAGAATTTCCATATTTATAGTGAGCATTTTGAGCTACTGCTTGTCTCTCATAATCTCTTCTAATTTGTGTATCCAATTTATCTAAATCTCTTTGATGTTTAAGTTCGCTATCTTGGTAACTACTGTTTAAAAGTAAAGCTGACCCTCCTACAATAGCAGCTCTTACTCCACCATCAAGATCTCCCCACCAACTTGCATTAGCAACAACTGACAATATTAATAATCCCACTGCTACTATCTTTTTCATGATTTTACCTCCAATTTATAAAAAAATTATTATTCTCCTTATTGACTATATGGTCAATATTATTTTAACATATTTTTTTATAAATTTCAAAAAAATATATAAATTATTTCACCGATATGTAAATTTCTATCTTTCCATCTGGATAATATTTTTCATAATCAACTGTATATGCTCTTTTTAACTTTTTATTTCTCTCTAAATTCCATATCTTTTCCCAAGTTAATGGAACTCCATTTTCTTTGCCATTCTCCACTTGAAAAATATGGTAATTTTCCTCTTCTATTATCAATTCCTCTTTAGAAACTACTCTGTCTCCTCCTATAAAAAAAGTGTAGTCTCCCTTATAATTACTTTCATACTCAGTATAAATTCCATATAAAATATTTTCTTTTAAAGTTGTTTTATCCTGTAATTCTAGTTCTTTTAAAGCTTCACACCATAATTTTTTTATCTTTTTTCCAATCTCTTTATCTTTGAAATTATTTCCTCTCATCTGCTTTAAAATCCCTATTTTTAGCATTTCTCAACCTCCTAAAAATATTTTTTAATTTTTAAAAATCTCCATTACCCTGTCTAAAATTCCATTTAATTTTGCTATTGCCATTCCAAAATTTGTTATCTCCACCTTTGAAGACAGAGCTTTATCTATTCTGCTCATAGTCTCACTTCTATTTAGCATACATGAACCACAATGAATTACTAAAGAGTACTCCTCTAAATTTTTAGGGTAGTCTTTTCCAGAACAGTTTTCAATTATTAACCCTGGAACTCTCTTTTTTAATAAAAGAGGTATCTTTTCTCTAGCAATATCCCCTTTTAATTGATGATGAGTACAAGCTTCAGCTATTAAAACCTTATCTCCATTTTTTAACTCATCAATTTTCTTTGCTCCTTCGTAAAGTTTAATCAAATCTCCCTTAGCTCTTGCCATAATAATTGAAAAAGATGTTAAAGGAATTTCTGAACTTAAAACTTGATCTACCTGTTTAAAAACTTGTGAATCTGTAATTACTAAGTCTGGCTTAAATATCTTCAAAGCTTCTTGTAAATTCTCTAAAGTTACCATTGTAGGTATTCCACCAAAATCAAGTATATCTCTTAATACTTGTACTTGTGGCAGTATCAATCTACCTTTAGGAGCTTGAATATCTTGTGGAGCTACTAAAAGAATCTTATCCCCTCTTTTAATCTTATCTCCTATCAATATATCTTCCATAAAAGATTTTGGAGTTTTCTCAACTATTTCCTTTTTTAAATTATCTATATTCTCTTTTTTCTCTGCACTTACTTGTATACTCTTTAAATTCAGCTCTTTTTCTACTAAAGTTATTTTTCTTTCAAACTCTTCTATGTTTTCTATTAAATCAGTTTTATTAATAACAAAAACAATAGGTTTCTTTCTATTTTGAATTTTCTCTACCCATTTTTTTTCTAAAGAGATATCTCCATTTAAAATATTTTCACTAGAGATTACTAAAATTGCTAAATCTAATTTATCCAATATCTCTTCTGTTTTTTCTATTCTTAATGCTCCTAAACTACTTTCATCGTCAATCCCTGCTGTATCTATAAACACTACTGGTCCTATTGGAAGTAACTCCATAGCCTTGTATACTGGATCTGTTGTTGTTCCTCTCACATCTGAAACTAAAGCTATATTTTGCCCAGTAACACTATTTATTAAACTTGATTTTCCTGCATTTGTCTTTCCAAAAATACCTATATGAACTCTATTACTTCTAGGTGTACTATTCATTGTTCCTCCTAATCTATACTTCACGTCTTCCAGATAGTGCTTTTGATATTGTTGCTGTATCTGCAAACTCTATATTTCCACCAATTGGAATTCCACTTGCTATCTTTGTTATCTTTATATTGAAAGGTTTTAATAACTTAGTTAGATAAAGAGCTGTTGTCTCCCCTTCTAAATCTGGATTTAAAGCTAATATAACCTCTTTTATATCATCTCTTGCTACTCTTTCTAAAAGAGATTTAATATTCAATCTATCTGGAGTAATTCCATTTAGTGGAGCTATCTTTCCATTTAAAACATGGTATGTCCCATTGTAACTATCTGTTTTTTCAAAGGATATAATATCTCTACTGTCCTCTACAACACAGATTATACTCTTATCTCTCATCTCATCAGAGCAGATACTACACATATCAGTTTCACAAAAATCACCACATACTGGACATCTCTTTATACTCTTCTTTACCTCTCTCATAGCTTCTACAAATTTTTCAACTTGCTCTTCACTTATATCTAAAATATGAAATGCCAATCTAGTTGCACTTTTTCTACCTATTCCAGGAAGTTTATTAAACTCATCTATCAATCTTTCTAAACTTTTAGTTGCCATCTTATCTCCTCTTACAAAAAAAGCTCCGTTTAATACGGAGCTTTTTATTCTCAATATAACAAATTATTTTTCAGATTCCTCTTTAAAAGATTTTTTTAACTCTTTTATGCCTTTGTTTATATCTCTTCTCTCTTTGCCTAATTCTGCATTTTTAATGATGTAATCATCTACTCTATCTTCATAGTCAGATTGCATATTATCAATTATATCCATTATCTCTTCATAAGACATTTCTGGTTTTAAATACTCTCTAAGGTTTAAAAGAAGTTCTACTCTTTTTCTATTATCTCTAATTTTTCTATCGTTATCTTCGATTTCTCTTTTTATCTTATTTTTTCTTCTAGTTTTTCTAACTAGCTCCAATACATTATCCATAGTTTCCTCCTTATTAGGAATAGTATCTCCGTTAGTTTAGTATATAATAATTTAAGTATTTTTGCAACTATCTATTATTTTGAAAGAATAAGGGCAAGTTCATAATCATCTTTTATAGAATAGTTTCTCTCTCCATCCCAAGCATAAGATATTGGATGAGTAACTAGTCTGTTATTTTCTAATCCTACCATTACTCCACCTTCATCATTTTCAAGGATCTCTATTGCCTTCGCTCCCATTCTAGTAGCTAGCATTCTATCAAATCCAGAAGGTGTTCCTCCTCTTTGTACGTGTCCAAGAACTACACTTCTTACCTCTGTAGTTATTCTTTCTTTTAAAGCTTTTTCTATATCTTGTACCTTTCCTACTCCTTCAGCAACAAGTACAATATCATGAAGTTTTCCATGTTTTCTTCTCTCTTTTATTTGAAGAGCTAGAAGTTCTATTGGGTTATCCATTTCAGGAATGAGTACTCCATCTCCTCCACCTGCAAGACAAGCTTGTAATGCAAGGTCTCCAGCGTGTCTTCCCATTACTTCAACAAGAATTGTTCTTTCATGAGATGTAGCTGTATCTCTTATTTTTGATATAGCATCAAGAATTGTATTAAGACAAGTGTCAAATCCTAATGTAAAATCTGTTCCTTTAATATCATTGTCTATTGTTCCTGGAATACCTACTACTTTAAATCCATGCTCTTTAGCAAGAAGATCAGCTCCATGATAAGATCCGTCTCCTCCTATTACAACTATTCCTTCTATATCTCTTTTCTTTAAGTTTTGTGCTGCTATTGCTCTAAATTTAGGATCTTTAAATTCTAAACATCTAGCTGTTAAAAGACGAGTTCCTCCTCTATCTATAATTCCAGATACAAAACGATCATCCATAGGAAAAATTTCATCATTTAGCATTCCTAAATATCCTCTTTGGATACCATAAACTTTCATACCTTTGTACATTGCTACTTTAGCCGCAGCTCTGATGGCAGCGTTCATTCCTGGAGAGTCTCCTCCACTTGTTAATATTGCTATTTTTTTCATTCCTTATCGATCTCCTTTAAATATCAGTCCCTATAAAAGAACCCATTTTTCTAAACTTATTATATCTATTTTCAACAAGTTCTTCTACTGAAATTTTTTCTAATTCAGAAAATGATGATAAAATGATATTTTTTAGGTTAAGAGCTATACATTTATGATCTCTGTGAGCTCCCCCTGCTGGTTCTTCTACAATTCCATCAATTACACCTAATTTGTATAAACTTTGAGCTGTTATCTTCAGATTTTCTGCTGCTTCCTCTGCTCTTGAAGCATCTTTATAAAGGATTGCAGCACAACCTTCAGGAGAGATAACAGAGTACACAGAGTTTTCTAACATATATATCCTATCTGAAACTCCTAGTCCTAAAGCTCCTCCACTTCCACCTTCTCCAATAACAAAAGAGATAACTGGTACCTTTAAACCACTCATTTCCATTAAGTTTCTAGCTATTGCTTCCCCTTGCCCATGCTCTTCAGCTTCTATTCCTGGGTAAGCTCCTGGTGTATCTATAAAAGTTACTATTGGAATAGAAAATCTTTCAGCCATTTTAAAAAGTCTAAGAGCTTTTCTATATCCTTCAGGGTTTGCCATTCCAAAGTTTCTATATATTTTTTCCTCAGTTGTTCTTCCTTTTTGATGTCCAACAATTAAAACTTTTTTCCCATCTATTTTACAGAATCCCCCAACTATTGCTGGATCATCCTTAAACAGTCTATCTCCATGTAACTCTATGAAATCAGTTGCTATATTTTCAATATAATCTAAAGTATATGGTCTTTCTGGATGTCTTGAAACAAAAACTTTATCCCAAGAACTTAAATTTTTATATATTTCTTTTAATTTCTCATCTCTCTCTACTACAAATCTAGAGATCTCTCCTGAAAGATCTATCCCTTTTTCCTCTGAGAATTTTTTCATCTCTACTATTTTATTTTCTAACTCTACTATTTCCTTTTCAAATTCAAAGTTCATTTCCAGCCTCCTATACAAGATTACTTAGAATAGTATATAATGTATCTTTCATATCTTCTCTTTTTGTAATTACATCTACCATTCCACTTTTTTGCAGAAACTCACTTGTTTGAAATTCTTCAGGAAGTTTTTGCTTTATTGTTTGTTCAATTACTCTTTTTCCTGCAAATCCTATTGTTGCCTTAGGTTCACTTACTATAATATCTCCAAGCATTGCAAAAGATGCTGTTACTCCTCCTGTTGTTGGATTAACAGGCACTGCAATAAATGGTACTCCAGCTTGTCTTAATTTTTCTGCTGCTGCTGAAGTTTTTGCCATTTGCATAAGAGATAATATTCCCTCGTGCATTCTTGCTCCTCCAGAAGTTGCTACTACAATAACTGGTATTCTCTCCTTTAGTCCTCTCTCTAAAGCTCTAGTTATCTTTTCTCCTACTACAGATCCCATACTTCCACCCATAAATTTAAAATCCATAGCAGCTATACTCACTTTTATTCCTTTTAAATTTCCAGTTCCTGATATTACTCCCTCTCTCATATCACACTCATTTCTAGCCTTTTTATTTTTCTCAGGATAACCAGGAAAATCAAGAGGATTTACAGATTCTAATTCTGCATCTTCTTCAACAAATGTTCCCTCATCTATTAAAAGTTCTATTCTCTCTCTTGCTGTCATCTCAAAATAGTAATCACAGTGACTGCATTTTTTTAAATTATTTTCTATATCTACTTTATACAATATCTCTTGACATTTTGGACATTTCACCCATAATCCAGTAGGTTTATGATCTATTTGTTGCTCTGTATTTTGTTTTACTTCATCTTCATTACTCTCTATTGTTAGTGTTACATATTTCTTTCTGCTTTTATTTAAAGAGAAATTTTTTTTATTCAAAGAAAAAAAACCCATTTCAGCCTCCTTGTTTACTTTTCCTTAATAACTAATTTTATAAGATTTTTTGAATTATTTCAATAAATATTTGCTTTTCACTTCTATATATTATAGAATAGAAATTGAAACAATCACTTCTAATGACTTAAAAATAATAGGTTAAGAGAAATTTAAGAATTAAAAATTACAAAAAATATTTTAAGAAAATTTATTTTTCTTTGGGAGGTTTTTATGAAAAAAACATATCTTTTTATACTAGCTTTTGTTACACTACTTTTCACTAGTTGCTCAAGTCTTGATGAAACTATGTCAAATATTTCAAGTGCTTTGCCTAAAAAATCACCTGAAATTCCTTTAGAATTGCAAGAACAAATCTTAACTAGAGTAAATCCTGAACAAGAAATATATGCACTTGGATCATATAAAATAAATACTAGTGGTGCTATTATAGCTCAATCTAAAGCAAATAAAGATGCTAAAGATCTTTTAAAATCAAAGATAAAAAAAGAGGTAGAAATATATTTTAATTCTTTCCTTTTAGAAATGGATAGTTACTCAAGAGGACTTACTACTCCTGTACTAAGTGACTTAAATGAATATGCTTCTGAATTAGTTTTAAAAACAGCTACTCAAAAAGGTGCTTGGGAAAATGATAAAAAGGTTTATTCACTTTTTGTTGTAAATAGAGATGAGATAGCCACTCAATCTAAAAATGTTTTCTCTTCATTTTTAAGTGATATCTCTGGAAGACTTTTAAATACAAAAGAAAAATTATCTGTTGAAGGAGAATAAGATGAATATTGAAAAAGTTAATCTTTCTAATCCTTTTGAGGTTAAGGAGGTAACTGAATTTTTAGCTAAATTTGAATTAAAATATGATCCTAATATTGATTACACAGTTGTTATTAGAGAAAATGATGAGATTATTGCCACTGCTTCAAAGGGTAAAAATATTATAAAATGCTTTGCCATTGATCCAGCTCATCAAGGTGAGGGAATCTCTGGTTCTATCTTAACAAATGTTACAAATAAGATGTTTGATCAAGGATATTTTCATAGTATGGTATTTACTAAAACTAAAAATCAAGAGATATTTAAGGGAATCGGATATAAAGAAGTTGCTCAAACTGACAAAGTTATTCTTATGGAGATGGGGACAAATAGTATAGATAAAACAATAGATAAGATAAAAAAATCTATTGATATGGATAAGCAAAAAGCTATGATAGTTATGAACTGTAACCCTTTCACTTATGGGCATCAATACCTTATAGAAAAAGCTGCTAAAGAGAATGAAGAGGTTTTAATCTTTGTTGTTGAGGAAGATAAATCTGTATTTCCTTTCAGTGTTAGATATAATTTAGTAAAAGAGGGAACTGCTCATTTGAACAATGTAAAAGTTTTACCAGGTAGTGAATATATAATATCTTCAGCTACCTTCCCTAACTATTTTCTTCGTAAAGAGGATGACTCTCTAATAGAGTATACAAAGCTTGATGCCACAATAGCTGGAAAACAGTTTGGCAAAAAACTTAATATTAATAAAAGATATATTGGGGAAGAACCTTATTGTAAAGTTACTAAAAAATACAATGAGACTTTAATGGAAATTTTACCACAATATGGAATGGAAGTTGTTTTGGTCCCTAGAAAAGAGATAGAAGAAATCGCTATAAGTGCTTCTATTGTAAGGGAAAAAATTAAAAATGGAGAGATTGAAGAGTTAAGATCTTTAGTTCCTGAAACAACTTTTAATTTCCTTATTAGTGCTGAAGGAAAGGAGATTGAGGAAAAGTTAAAAAATAGCAACTTACCTCACTAATAAAATGTTTGATTTAAATAAATTTTTAGAACTTAGAGAAGAACGTGTTGAACTGCAAAAAAATTTATTAAACCAATTTAATTATCCACTTATTGCTGTGAGAACTAATTATCCAGGTGAGGATAAATTAGAGCCTTTAGCTACTAAAATAGCTGATATTGCAGCAAATGAGATGAAAAATTATTTTAGAGAGAAAATTCTCTACGAAAAAGTATTAGAAAACCTTGAAGGAAAAATATATCTTTTTGTTATAAAGGAAAAGGCTGAAACTATAAAAGAATTCACTGTTACCTTTGAAGAAGATCATATTCTTGGAAGATGTTTAGATATTGATGTTTATTCAACTGATGGAACATCTCTTTCAAGAAGTATGTTTGGTTATCCTAAAAGAAAGTGTATGATCTGTGATGATTTAGCTTTTGTTTGTGGACGTAGTATGAAACACTCTCATCAAGAGATAAAAAATGTAATCCTTCAAAAATATATATCTTACAATGACTATTTAACTAAAAAAAATGAGATTGCAAAAAAAATTGGAGATTTAGCTTTAAATTCTATGATTTATGAGGTTGCAACTGCTCCATCTTTTGGTTTAGTTTCACCTCTAACTCAAGGATCACATGATGATATGGACTTTTTTACATTTTTAAAAAGCTCTTTTGCTATTAAAGAGGGATTTGAAAGAATGGCAGAGGTTGCTTATTCATATCTTCCATTGGAAAAAGCTTTTCTACTTAGTAGAAAAATTGGAATAGAGATGGAAATAAATATGTTTAAAGCTACTGAAAATGTAAATACTCACAAAGGTATGATCTTCTTATTAGGAATAGTAGTTGTTACTGCTACAAGAGCTTTATATGAGGGAAAAAACTTTGATGATATCCAACCATTAATAAAAGATATGTGTAAGGATATATTAAAAGACTTTGAAAATATAAAGGATAAAAAAGAGTTAACTCATGGTGAAAGACTCTACATCAACTATGGCTTTACTGGGGTTAGAGGGGAAGTAAAAGCTGGATTAGATGTTGTATTTAATGGATCTCTAAAAATTTTAGAAGATTCTTTAAATAAAAGTTCCGATTTTAATCTTGCTTTTGTACAAACTTTAATTTTCTTAATGGGAAAAGTTATGGATAGTACAATAGTACATAGACATGATATACATATGCTCCATAGAATTAAGAGAGAAGCTGAAGCTTTCTTTGAAAATGGTGGAATCTATAAAGAGGATGGTATTAAAATAGCTAGAGATATGGAAAATGCCTATATAAAAGAAAAAATCAGCCCTGGTGGCAGTGCTGATCTTTTAGCTGTTTCTATCTTTTTACATTTCTTTAAAAAATTATTTTTTATATAAAATTTACTGAAAAAGCTTTCTATGTTTAAACTATAGAGAGCTTTTTTATTGAAATTTTCTCTAATTTAATTAACTAAACTATAATTTCCAAAAGTAGAGGAGTGCAAACGACTACTACTTTTGAGAC
>UQQO01000032.1 GCA_900543175.1 uncultured Fusobacterium sp. | reverse complement strand
ATATAAAATATTAAAAATTTTTTATATAAAGTCAATTTATAATTTCCTTAGAAATTAAAAAACAGCCTGATATTTATCAGACTGCTTTTTATATTAAGTGTGATTGTTGGTTAATTATTTATCAGAAATAGATTCTACTCCTGGAAGTTTTTTACCTTCTAGGTATTCTAGAGATGCTCCTCCACCAGTAGAGATGTGAGTGAATTTATCTGCATATCCTAAGCTTATAGCTGCAGCTGCAGAGTCTCCTCCTCCGATTATAGTTGTTGCATTTTGAAGATTTGCAATAGCTTCACATACTCCGATAGTTCCTTTAGCGTAGTTAGGCATTTCAAATACTCCCATAGGTCCATTCCATACTACAGTTTTTGCTCCGTTAATTTCTTTAGCAAATAGTTCAACAGTTCCAGCTCCAACGTCTAATCCCATTTCGTCAGCAGGAATTTCATCTACTGATACAGTTTTATGTGGTGCATCGTTGTTAAATTCTTTTGCTACAACAGCATCTATTGGAAGAACTAATTTTCCATTAGCTTTTGCTAATAGATCCTTAGCTAAATCAATTTTATCTTCTTCAACTAATGAAGTTCCTGTATTTTTTCCTAAAGCTCTAAGGAAAGTGAACATCATAGCTCCTCCAACTAGAACTTTATCAGCTTTTACTAATAGGTTTTCAATAACTCCTATTTTATCAGAAACTTTTGCTCCTCCTAGAATTGCTACTAGAGGTCTTTCTGGAGAGTCAACTGCTCCTCCGATAAATTTAATTTCTTTTTCCATTAGGAATCCTGCTGCAGTTTTTCCTTCTCCGATGTTAGCTGCGATTCCAACGTTTGAAGCGTGAGCTCTGTGAGCTGTTCCAAATGCATCGTTAACAAATAGATCTCCTAAAGATGCCCAGTATTTTCCTAATTCAGGATCATTTTTAGATTCTTTTTTACCATCTAAATCTTCGAATCTTGTGTTTTCAAACATCATGATTTCTCCATCTTTAAGTTCAGCTACTGCAGCTTCTAATTCTACTCCTCTTGTAGCTGGAACAAATTTAACTGGTTGTCCTAGGTGTTCTGCTAATCTTTCAGCAACTACTTTTAGAGATTTTTTAGCTAAATCTTCTTCAGTTTTAACTTTTCCTAGGTGAGAGAAAGCTATTACTCTTCCTCCGTTTTCTAGTACATATTTTATAGTTGGTAATGCTGCAACTATTCTATTTTCATCAGTTATTTTTCCATCTTTCATAGGTACGTTAAAGTCAACTCTCATTAGAACTTTTTTTCCTTTAACGTCTAAATCTGTAACTATTTTTTTAGCCATTTATTTCAATCCTCCAATTGTCATTTTTAAAAATAGCGGAACTTAATAAGCTCCGCTATTCATTTTCTATTTAGTTATTCTCAATATTCAAGTAATTATTTAGATAATTCTACGAATTTTTTAAGAGTTCTGATTAATTGAGAAGTGTAAGACATTTCGTTGTCATACCAAGCAACAGTTTTAACTAGTTGTTTGTCTCCTACTGTCATAACTTTAGTTTGAGTAGCATCAAATAGTGATCCATAGTTGATTCCGATGATATCGCTTGATACTAATGGTTCTTCAGTGTATCCGAAAGATTCAGTTGCAGCAGCTTTCATAGCAGCGTTAACTTCTTCTACAGTTACTGGTTTTTCAAGAACTGTTACTAATTCAGTGATTGATCCAGTGATTACTGGTACTCTTTGAGCAGCTCCATCTAATTTTCCTTTTAATTCAGGGATAACAAGTCCGATTGCTTTTGCAGCTCCAGTTGTGTTAGGAACGATGTTTGCAGCAGCAGCTCTAGCTCTTCTGAAATCTCCTTTTCTGTGTGGTCCATCTAGTGTGTTTTGGTCGTTTGTATATGCATGGATAGTAGTCATTAATCCTTCTACGATTCCAAAGTTATCTTGTAATGCTTTAGCCATAGGTGCTAAACAGTTAGTTGTACAAGAAGCTCCTGAAATAACTGTTTCAGTTCCATCTAGGATGTTGTCGTTTACATTGTAAACTATTGTTTTAAGATCTCCAGTTGCTGGTGCAGAAATAACAACTTTTTTAGCTCCTGCTTCAATGTGAGCTTCTGCTTTCTCTTTTTTAGTGAAGAATCCAGTACATTCTAGAACTACGTCTACTCCTAGATCTCCCCATGGTAAGTTTTTAGGATCAGCTTGTGCGAAAGTTTTGATTGTGTGTCCGTTTACTACGAAAGCATCTTCTTGAACTTCGATAGTTCCATCGAATCTTCCTTGAGCTGAGTCATATTTAAATAGGTGAGCTAGCATGTGTGCATCTGTTAAGTCGTTGATTGCTACTACATCAAACTCTGGGTTTCCTACCATTAATCTTAATGCTAATCTTCCAATTCTTCCAAATCCGTTAATTGCTACTTTAACTGCCATTTGTTTTCCTCCTGAATTTTAATTTATTTTAATTTTTATTTTATACTGTAATGCTATGTTATGTTTTATTTTATATATACAACTATATAATAACTTTCCCTCTTTGTCAATTAATATGGGTGAACTAATTTTAATCTTTTTACGTTCATTTTTTTAGCTTGCTCATATTTTTAAGAAGTTTAGTTACTATTATATCTTTTACTTCGTTTTCTAGGCAAAATATATCTTTCACTATTTATCTTTTTCTAATAATTCTTTCATATCCTCTGGCAGATCAATTTCTACTGTAATTAACTTTCCTGTTTCAACATCTGTAAACTCTGTCTTATATGAGTGTAACATCTGTCTTTTAGCTCTTTTATCCTCTCCACCATAAAGTTCATCTCCCAATAGCGGATATCCTTCTAGTGCCATATGTGCTCTTATTTGATGAGTTCTTCCTGTCAAAAGTTCTGCCTCAATTAAAGTTAAATTCTCCTCTTCAAATCTCTTTACAACTTTTATTTTAGTCTGTGCCTCTTGTCCACCCTCTTCTACTGTTAGTTCTCTTCTTCTTAATTCATCTCCAACTTTTCCAATAGGTCTATCTATTAGAAATTCATCTTTTTCAACAATTCCCTTTACTATCGCTTTATAAAACTTATTTACTGTTCCCTTTTCCTGTAAAAAAGATTGAGCATAAGAGTTTTTAGCTACAATTATAAGTCCAGATGTATTCATATCCAATCTATTAAAAAATCTTGGTACCATTATTTTTCCAGTTGTTTTTAAAAAATAGTTTACCACTCCATTAGCAAGAGTTTTATCAACTTTCTTTTGAGTAGGATGAACAATTATATATGGATCTTTATCTATTAAAAGCACATTTTTATCTTCATAAGCTACTTTAATAGGTATCTCCATTGGTTTTATCCCTGTTTCTTTCTCCTTCTCCTTTATCAAAACTCTATTTAATTTCCTAACTTTTTTACTATTATTTTTTACTCTCTTTCCATTTAAATATATCTCTAAATTTCTTAATCCTCTTCCTGAATATCCCTTTGTCTCTTTTAAATATGTTCCTATCTCATATCCATCATATTCAGGTTCTATTATAAATTTTTTCATAAACTTCCTTTCATTATTCTATGGTTTTATTTATATTTTACTATATTTGCTAAAAAAGTTAAACAATATCTTTCATATACCATTAGCTTTATTTATTAACTTAATTATTTTTCATCATCACTCTATATCTCTATAAATTCAATATATCAATATAATTAATTTTTTAAATTTATAATTTGAATGTGGTTTCCCCTCAAAAACTAATAATTTTATTAATTTTTCCCCTATTATATTATATAATATAGTATAGGGGAAAATTTTTAATAGTTAGTTAAAATAAAATATTTAAGGAGAATAAGATGGAATTAAATGATCTTGTAGTTTTTGGGATCTCTCATCATGAATTAAATACCAATGAGAGAGAAGCATTTATTCAACAGATGCCTGAAACTATAATACATGAACTATTTCAAGAGAAAAAATTAAATGGATATGTTAATCTTTCTACTTGTTTAAGAGTAGAATTTTATCTTGATATCAATGAAAATTTTTCTATGGATGAACTTTTAGATAAATTTTCTTTAAAAAAAGGTATTTTTATAAAACATGGGGAAGAGGCTGCAGATTATCTTTTTAAAGTTAGTTGTGGCTTTTTTTCTGTTATAAAAGGGGAAGATCAAATTTTAGCTCAAATAAAAAAAGCTCATGCCTTAGCTATGGAGCAGGAAACAACTTCAAAAATATTGAATATTGTTTTCAATAAAGCTATTGATTTAGGGAAAAAATTCAGAACTGAAAGCATGATATGTCACAATGCTTTATCATTAGAAGCTATCTCTCTTAAATTTATAAAAGAGTCTATTGGATTTTTAAATGATAAAAAGATCTTGATTCTTGGAGTTGGAGATTTAGCTCAAGCTATTCTTTATCTTTTAGTAAAAGAGGGTGTAAAAGATATCACTATTACAAATAGAACTTATCATAAGGCTCTTGAAGTTCAAAGTGTCTTTGATGTAAATGTAATAAACTTTGAGAAAAAATATCTTGCTGCTGCTGAAAATGATGTAATAATCAGTGCTACTTCAGCACCTCACCTAGTATTAACTAAAGAGGAGTTACTTCCACTTTTAAACAGAGAGAAAAAATATACTTTCCTTGATTTAGCTATGCCTAGAGATATTGATCCTGAACTTTCTTCAGAAGAAAATATAGATCTATTTAATCTTGATGATATTTGGAAAGTGTACAACAAAAATTTAAAAACTAGAGATGAGCTTATGCAAAGTTATAGTTTTTTAATTGATAAACAGATGGTTAACTTAAAAAAATGGTTTCAATATTATGAAGAAAGGAAAATTTAATAATGGCAAAAAAGATTGTAATTGGTAGTAGAGGAAGTATTTTGGCTATAGCTCAAAGTGAGATGATAAAAAAGAGATTAGAAGCTAACTTCCCTGAAATAGAATTTGAAATAAAAAAAATTGTTACAAGTGGAGATACTGATCTAGTTAGTAACTGGAATAACAGTGATAAATCTCTTAAGAGTTTCTTCACTAAAGAGATAGAAGTTGAGCTTTTAAATGGAACTATTGATTTAGCTGTTCACTCTATGAAGGATATGCCTGCTGTTTCTCCTGCTGGACTAATCTGTGGAGCTGTTCCTGATAGAGAGGATAATAGAGATGTTTTAGTTTCTAAAAGTGGGAAAACATTGATGGAACTTCCTGCTGGATCTATTGTTGGGACAAGCTCTTTAAGAAGAACTATGAATCTTAAAAATTTAAGAGATGATCTTGTAATAAAACAACTTAGAGGAAATATTCATACTAGATTAAATAAACTTAAAAATGATGATTATGATGCTATTCTTCTTGCAGCTGCTGGTTTAAAAAGAGTAGGATTAGAAAATGAAATAACAGAGTATCTTGATCCTAACAAGTTTCTTCCTGCTCCTGCTCAAGGAGTTCTATATATTCAATGTAGAGAAAACGATGAAGAGATCAAAAATATTTTAAAATCTATTCATAATGAAGAGATTGCTAAAGTAGTTGCTATTGAAAGAGAATTTTCAAAAATCTTTGATGGTGGTTGTCACACTCCTATGGGTTGCAACTGTGAATTAAATGGAGATTTAGTAACATTAAATGGTATCTTCTTTGATGGTGACAAAGGTTATTGTGACTCTATAACTGCAAATATCAATGAGGGAATTAAAATTGCTCAAAAACTAGCTGGAGAGATAAAGGAGAAAATAAATGGCTAATAAAGGAAAAGTTTATATAATGGGAGCTGGTCCTGGAGATCTTGAACTTCTTACATTAAAGGGAAAAAGAGCTATTGAAGAGGCTGATTGTGTAGTTTACGACAGACTTATCAATCCTCGCATTCTTGACTTTGCTAAAAAAGATGCTGAGATGATATATCTAGGCAAAGGAAATACAGAGGGTGGAGTTATTCAAGATGAAATCAATAGAACTATTGTAACTAAAGCTCTTGAAGGAAAGACAGTTGCTAGAGTTAAAGGTGGAGATCCTTTTGTATTCGGAAGAGGTGGCGAGGAGATTCAATCTCTTTTTGACAATGGAATCTCTTTTGAAGTGATCCCTGGTATCACATCTTCTATATCTGTTCCTGCTTATGCTGGAATTCCTGTAACTCATAGAGGTGTAGCTAGATCTTTCCACGTTTTCACTGGACATACTATGGAAGATGGAACATGGCATAATTTTGAGGCTATTGCAAAACTTGAAGGAACATTAGTTTTCTTAATGGGAATAAAAACTTTACCAATTATTGTAAGTGACTTAGTTAAAAATGGAAAAGATCCTAAAACTCCTGTTGCTATTATAGAAAAAGGAGCTACTGCTGATCAAAGAGTTACTGTTGGTACTTTAGAAAATATAATTGAAAAAGCCAAAGAGAGAAAAATTGTTCCACCAGCCATAACTATTATTGGAGAGGTTGTTAATCTTAGAGAAACTTTTAAATGGTTTGAAGATAAAAATCTATTTGGTAAAAAAATTCTTGTTACTAGAGATAAAAATCAAGCTGGAGAGTTTTCAAATAAGATAGAAAAAATGGGGGGAGTTGCAGTGGAACTTCCTTTCATAGAGATAGAATCTGTTCTATCTAAAGTTACTCCTGAAGATTTAAAAGAATACTCTGCTCTACTATTTAACTCACCTAATGGAGTTAGAGAGTTTATGAAAAAAATAGATGATATTAGATCTCTAGCTCATCTTAAAATTGGTGCAGTTGGAAGTAAAACAAAGGAACTTTTAGAAGAGTATAAGATAAAAGCTGACTTTATGCCTGAAGAGTATATGGTATCAAAATTAGCTGAGCTTTCTCTTGAATATACAAAAGCTGGAGAAAAAATTCTTATTATAACTTCTGATATCTCTCCTTGTGATACTGATAAATTTAACTCTATGTATGATAGAGAGTTTCATAAAATAGTTGCTTATAATACTAAGAAAATAATCAGAGAAAAAGATGAAGTTATTAAGGTTTTAAATAAAGTTGAAGTAGTTACTTTCTTGAGTTCTTCTACAGTAGATGCTTTTTATGCAAGTATAGATGGAGATTTAGAATGTGTTAAAAATATAAAATTTGCCTCAATAGGTCCTGTTACAAGTGAAACTATGAGAAAATATGGTTTCTCAGTAGATTATGAAGCAAAAGTTTATGATATTAATGGTATCTTAGATGCCTTAAAATAGGAGATGAAAATTTATGTTTACAAGAACTAGAAGATTAAGAAGTTCAAAAGCTATGAGAGATATGGTTAGAAATGTCTCAATAAAATTAAGTGATTTTATCTATCCGCTTTTTATTGAAGAGGGAAATAATATAAAAGAGGAGATCTCTTCAATGCCTGGACAATATAGATGGTCTATTGATAGAGTTGGAGAGGAGTTAACAGAGCTTAAAGAGTTAGGAATCACTTCTATTTTACTTTTTGGTATCCCTGCTCATAAAGACCCAGTAGGTTCTGGAGCTTATGCTGATAATGGAATAGTTCAAGAGGCTATTAGATACATTAAGAAAAACTTCCCAGAGTTTCTAATTGTTACAGATGTTTGTATGTGTGAATATACTTCTCATGGACACTGTGGAATACTTGATGGTTGTGAAGTTGTCAATGATGAAACTATAAAATATATAGCTAAAACTGCTCTTTCTCACGTTAAAGCTGGAGCTGATATTGTTGCTCCTTCAGATATGATGGATGGAAGAATCTTAGCTATTAGAAATATCTTAGATGAAAATGGATATGTAAATACTCCTATAATGGCATATAGTGCTAAATACTCATCTAACTATTATGGTCCTTTTAGAGATGCTGCTGATTCTGCTCCTAGTTTTGGAGATAGAAAAACATACCAAATGGACTTTAGAAGTTCAAAAGAGTATTTTAGAGAAGTTGAAGCTGATATTGCAGAGGGTGCTGACTTTATCATGGTTAAACCTGCTCTTGCTTATCTTGATGTAGTTCAAGCTATATCTAATATTGATCTTCCTGTTGTAGCTTACAATGTAAGTGGAGAGTATTCAATGGTTAAAGCTGCTGCTCAAAATGGATGGATAAATGAAAAGGGAATTGTAATGGAAAATATGTTTGCTATGAAGAGAGCTGGTGTAGATATTATAATCACTTACCATGCTAAAGATATAGCTACATGGTACAAAAATAAAGAAGTAGAATTTTAGTGGAGGAGAAAAAAATGGAACATAAAATTTCAACAGAGATCTTTCAAAAAGCTGAAAAATATATACCTGGTGGAGTTAATAGCCCTGTAAGAGCATTTAAATCTGTAAATAGAAAAGCCCCTATTTTCGCTTGTAAAGGAAAAGGAGCTAGAATTTGGGATGAAGATGGAAACGAATATATTGACTATATCTGCTCTTGGGGTCCACTAATTTTAGGACACAACCCTGAAAATGTAATAAAAGGAGTAAGAGAAGCTATTGAGATGGGAAGTTCTTTTGGACTACCTACTAAAATGGAAGTTGAACTTGCTGAACTTATTACAAAATGTTGCCCTTCTATTGAAAAAGTAAGACTTACTACTTCAGGAACTGAAGCTACAATGTCTGCTGTAAGACTTGCTAGAGCTTATACTGGAAGAAATAAAATATTAAAATTTGAAGGTTGTTATCATGGTCATTCTGATTCTCTTCTTGTAAAATCTGGATCTGGATTACTTACAGATGGTTACCAAGATAGTAATGGAATTACAGAAGGAGTTTTAAAAGATACAATGACAGTTCCTTTTGGAGATTTAGAAGCTGTTAAAAAAGTTCTAGAAACTAAAGAGATAGCTTGTTTAATCATGGAACCTGTCCCTGCTAACATGGGTATGATATCTCCAGATGTAGAGTTTTTAAAAGCTATGAGAGAGATTTGTACTTCAACAGGAACTATTCTTATTTTTGATGAAGTAATCTCTGGATTTAGACTTGCTTTAGGAGGAGCTCAAGAGTATTTTGGAATCACTCCTGATATGACAACTTTAGGAAAAATTATAGGTGGAGGATATCCTGTTGGTGCTTTCGGTGGAAAAGTTGAAATAATGGATCTTGTTGCTCCTGTTGGAAGAGTTTACCATGCTGGAACTCTTTCTGGAAACCCTGTATCTGTAAGAGCTGGTTATGAAACTGTAAGTTACCTATACAATAATAGAGAAACTCTATATAAAGAGCTTTCTGAAAAAACTCAATACTTAGTATCAAATATTAGAGAACTAGCTAAAAAACATGGTGTTCCTGTATGTGTAAACTCTATAGGTTCTCTATTTACAATATTCTTTACTGATAGACCTGAAGTAAATAATCTTGAAGATGCTCTTTCTTCAAATACTGAAAACTTTGCTATCTACTTTAATACTATGCTAGAAAATGGAATTGTTTGCCCACCTTCTCAATTTGAAGCTCATTTTGTATCAATGGCTCATACAAAAGAAGATATGGACAAAACTCTTGAAATTATAGAGAAAGCATTTATTGCTATTGGAGAAAAAAACAGTGGAAAATAAAAACTTTTTCCCTCTCTTTGTTGATCTAAATAGAAAGAAAGTTTTAGTTATAGGTGCTGGAAAAATTGCTTATAGAAAGGTTACAACTCTTCTTGAGCAAGGAGCAGATATTGAAGTAGTTACTCTTGAGATAGCAGAAGAGAAATTTAACCTACTAGAAAATATCAAATTAAATTTTCACCCCTTTGAAGAGAGTATGCTCAATAATAAATTTCTTGTTGTTGCTGCAACAGATAATAGTGAATTTAATGAGAAAATTGTCAATCTATGTGAGGAAAGAGGAATTTTAGTCAATAATATTACCTCTAAAATCCATATGAATTGTAGATTTGCCAGTGTATTAGAAACTGAAGATTACACTATTGGAATCTCTGCTAAGGGAGAACCTAAAAAATCTAAAGCTTTAAAAGAAAAACTTCAAAATTTATTAGCTAATCAATAGGAGGAGATTAATGAAAAGAATTATTCATACTGAAAAAGCACCTGCTGCTTTAGGACCTTACTCACAAGGAATTGAAGTAAATGGAGTACTTTATGTTTCTGGACAAATTCCCTTTGTTCCTGAGACAATGGAGCTTATTTCTGAAGATGTACAAGATCAAACTAAACAATCTTTAGAAAATGTAAAAGCTATCCTTTCAGCTGCTGGATATAGTTTAAATAATGTTGTTAAAGCTACTGTTTTTATTAAAAATATGGAAGATTTTGCTCTTATAAATGAGATCTACAATGAGTATCTAGGAGATGCTAAACCTGCTAGAGCTTGTGTAGAGGTAGCAAGACTACCTAAAGATGTTAAAGTTGAAATTGAAGTTGTAGCTGTAAAATAGTAGATATAAAATACCCCTAAAATTTTAAATATAAGATTTTAGGGGTATTTTTTCATTCAGCTAATTAAATTTTATATAAGGTTAACTAGTCTAAAGTTCAGTTTTCAAAACTTATATTTATCTAGCTAAGCTAGGTTTTCTAATATATCGTTAGTTTTACAGCAAAGTACCTTTGCTTCTAGCGATTACTATTCAATTTAAGTTATCACTATTTCTTTTTTAACATCAATTTGACTCCATGTCAGTGAATAAAGAATCCCTATTGCTCATTCCGTTGAAAATGCAAAACTTGCTTCGCAAGCTCCGCTCAAACACGTTGCATTTTCTTAACTGCATTTCGCTGAGGGCTTCTAATATTCACTTCCAAATTACGTCAACTTGATGTTAGGGATAATATATTTTGCTTTTTATTAGAACAATAAATTATAGTTTATCTTCTATAAATTCTATCAGCCACTAAAGCTGCCCTTTTATTTTCAAGAACATTGTGAACTCTTACTATATCTACTCCTTTTCCTATTCCAATTACAGTAGTTGCAACAGTTCCTTCCACTCTTTCATCTGTAGATAAACCACCTAATATAGTACCTATAAATCTCTTTTTAGAAGTTCCTAATAAAATTCTTCCCATATCTCTTAGCTCTTCCAATCTAGCTAAAACCTCTATATTCTCTTCCATTCCTTTTCCAAATCCAATTCCAGGATCTAGTATTATATTATCTCTTGAAATTCCATATCTATCTGATATCTCATATGTCCTTTCAAAAAATTTTCTCATACTTAAAATAATATCTTCACTATACTCAGTCCCGTTTTGATTGTGCATAGCTATTACAGGTACATTATATTCAGCTGCTAACATTGCCATCTCTCCATTATCGTATTGTAATCCCCATATATCATTAATTATGTGAGCTCCAGCTTTTAATGCTGCCTCTGCTACTTGATATTTATATGTATCTATTGAGATAATAACATCTAACTCTTTAGATAGCATCTCTATAACTGGAACAACTCTTTCTATCTCCTCTTCTACACTAATTTGTGTATGCCCAGGTCTTGTAGACTCTCCTCCGATATCTATTATATCTACTCCATCTTCTACCATTTTTTTTGCTTGTTCTAAAGCAGAATCTAAATTATTGTATCTTCCCCCATCAGAAAAAGAATCAGGAGTTACATTTAAAATTCCCATAATTAAAGTCTTTTTCCCTAGTTCTATATTTTTATCTCTACATTTTAGTATCATTGTTCCCTCCCTAATTTTACAATTTATTTTAAATTTTAATACAAATCTCTTTTAAAAACAAGATATATAATCTTAAAAAAATAATTGTTGACTTATTTAATAATAAATGTTATTATTAAATTGTAATAATTACAAATGAGTAAAGATTTTATATAAGGAGGAATAATATGTCTTTAATAGGTAAAAAAATATCTGAATTTAAAACAATGGCTTACCATAATGGTGAATTTAAAGAAATAAATAATGAATCTCTAAAAGGAAAATGGGCTGCAATAGTTTTCTACCCTGCTGATTTTACATTTGTTTGTCCAACAGAATTAGAAGATCTAGCAGAAAATTATGATAAATTTAAAGCTGAAGGTTGTGAAATTTATTCTGTATCTACTGATACTCACTTTGTTCACAAAGCTTGGCACGACTCTTCTGAGAGAATTAATAAAGTACAATACCCTATGCTAGCAGATCCAACTGGAAAATTAGCTAGAGATTTCGATGTTATGATTGAAGAGGAAGGTTTAGCTTTAAGAGGTAGCTTTATTATAAATCCTGAAGGTGTTATAGTTGCTTATGAAGTACATGATACTGGTATTGGAAGAAAAGCAGAGGAATTATTGAGAAAATTACAAGCAGCAAAATTTGTAGCTGAACATGGAGAGGTTTGTCCTGCAAAATGGGAACCTGGTGATGAAACTATAGCTCCTTCTATTGATTTAGTAGGAAAGTTATAAAAATAAAAGCACTGCTTTTGTAGTGCTTTTCATCTTTTTTATGGAGGAAATGACTATGGAAAAAATATATGATCTAATTATTATAGGTGGAGGTCCAACTGGACTAACTGCTGGAATATATGCTGGACGTGCTAAGTTAAATGTCCTTATTCTTGAAAAATCTAGTATTGGAGGACAAATTTATTTAACAAATGAGGTAGCAAACTACCCTGGAATTTTTGAAACTACTGGTTCTAACTATGCTGAACAACTAAAAAAACAAGCTGAAGCTTTTGGAGTGGAGATAATCTCTGGAGAGGTTACTAATATGGAGTTTTCTAAAGAGATTAAAGAGATTAAAACTTCTACTGACACTTATAAAGGATACTCTGTTTTAATAGCAACTGGTGCATCTCCTAGAAAGTTAGGGTTCCCTGGTGAAGAGGAGTATACTGGTAGAGGTGTAGCTTATTGTGCTACTTGTGATGGAGAGTTCTTTACTGATATGGATGTATTTGTTATTGGAGCTGGATTTGCTGCTGCTGAAGAAGCTATATTCTTAACAAAATTTGCTAGAAAAGTTACTGTTATAGCTAGGGAACCTGAGTTTACTTGTGCCAAATCAATAGCTGATAAAGTTCTTGCTAACCCTAAAATTGAAGTTAAATTTAATACTGAAATATTAGAAGCTAAGGGAGATATACAACTTAGAAGTGCTAAATTTAAAAACAATGTAACTAATGAAATATTTGAATATAAAGCTAATGAGGGAGAGAGTTTTGGAATATTCGTCTTTATTGGATATGAGCCTCAAAGTAAATTATTTAAAAATATTATCACTTTAGATAATCAAGGATTTATTCCTACTGATGAAGATTTAGCTACTAATGTAGAGGGAGTTTATGCTGCTGGAGATATCAGACCTAAAAAATTGAGACAACTTGTTACAGCTGTTTCTGATGGAGCAACTGCTGCATTTAGCATTGAAAAATATGTTCATGATTTAAAAGGTAAACTAGGAGTAGAAAAAGAGGAAAATAGTTCTAAAACTACTTCTGAAGTTAAGCACCCTACTAAAAAATTCTTAGATGATAATATTCAAAATCAACTAAAAGATATCTTCTCTAAATTTGATAAAACAGTTAAAGTTGTTCTTATAAAAGATCCTGAAATTGCTAAATCAATTCAAATGGAAGAATTTTTAAGTGAAATCTCATCTCTTTCTGATAAAATAGAGTTTCAATCTCTAAATAAAAATGAAAATTTAGAACTTGAAAAAAAGATAGATGCTGAAAGATTTCCAACAATAGCCTTTTTTGATCAAGATAACAACTTTAAAGGAGTAAAATTCTCAACTCTTCCAGGTGGACATGAGCTAAACTCTTTTATTCTAGCTCTATATAATATTGCTGGTGCTGGACAAAAAATATCTGAAGAGTCTAAAAAGAAAATTGATAGCATTTCTACTCCTCACAGAATAAAAATTGGAGTTACTTTAAGTTGCAGTAGATGCCCTGAGAGTGTCCAATCAGCACAGAGAATAGCTATTGAAAATAGCAATCTTGATGTAGAAGTAATCGACGTTTTCACATTCCCTAAATTTAGAGAAAAATTTGAGATCATGAGTGTTCCTGCTATTATTATAGATGATAAATTATCTGGATTTGGACAAAAAAATATTGAACAATTCCTTGAGCTAATTAAATAATATTTATTTTTAAAGGAAAGCTATTATCCTTTTTGTAAACTATTAATATAAGGAGGGGATAATATGAAAAAATTATCAATATTTATTTTAGCTTTAGCTACTACTATATTAATTACTGGATGTGATGGTAAAAAAGATGAAAGCATCAAAAATGAAATTACTCAAAAGGCTACTGAAGTAAAAACAGATGTTAAAGATGCTGCTGAGGATATTAAGGAAAAAGCTATGGAAGCTAAAGATGTAACAGTTGAAAAAGTTGATGAGTTAAAAGATAAAACAAAATCTTTAATTGAAGACACTAAAAATGATCTAAAAGAGAAAACTGAAGATATGAAAGAGGATTTAAAGTTTAGACATGAATCTATAAAAAACAGCACTGCTAATAAAGTTGCTGAAGTTAAAGAAAATACAAGTAAACAACTTGATACTCTAAAAAGTAAAGTTAGTTCTACTGAAACAAAAGAAAACTAAAATAAAAAAATTCAGAGAGGTTTTATCCAATCTGAATTTTTTTATTTATTCTATCCTTTTTTACTTCTTGCAATATTTTCCTTAACTATAAATCCTATTGTTATTACTAAAACTATTAAAAACACAAGAGATATAGGTCTTTTTACAAATATTGATAAACTTCCTTGAGATATGATAAGTGCTCTTCTTAAATTTGACTCTGTCAATGCTCCAAGTACAAGCCCTAAAAGTACTGGAATTGTTGAAAATTTAAGTTTTACTAATATATAAGCTATTATTCCAAAAGCTATTGAAATATATAAATCAAACATTGAACTTTTTATTGAATATGATCCAGCATAACAAAATACAACTATAATCGGAATTAAAATTTCACTAGGAATCTTTGTTACTTTTGCAAAGAAACCTGTTAAGTATTTTCCTTGAATATACATAAATATGTTGATAAATACTAATCCTACCATAATTGCATATAGTGTAATTCCATGTTCTTGGAATAAATTTGGCCCCGGTGTTAGCCCATTCGCCATTAATGTTCCAAGTAATATTGCTACTGCAGCATCTCCTGGTATTCCAAGTGTCAATAATGGAATAAGTGTTGCACCAGTAACAGCATTATTTGCTGACTCTGCTGCTGCTATTCCATCAATAGATCCCTTTCCAAACTCTTCAGGATGTTTAGAACTTTTTCTAGCTCTATCATAACTTAAGAATGATGCCATTGATGCTCCTGTCCCTGGTATTACTCCAACTATAACCCCTATAATAGAAGATTTTAAAGCATGTGGAAACATTCTTATATATTCTGCTTTAGTAAGTTTTCCTGAATCTTTAACATCTTTCAGTGACATTGTAGTAGAAGCTTTAAAATCCTTACTTCCATTTGAATTTGATATAGTTTCAGAAAGAGCAAATAATCCTATTAATACTATTACCAAATCAAAACCAGCATATAGATTATAGTTATTTAATGTAAATCTAAATGTTCCACTGATTATATCCATTCCTATTATCGAAAGGAAAAGCCCTATACATCCAGAAATTAATCCTTTAGCTAAACTATCTCCACTAACTCCAGCTATTATTGATAATCCAAATACACAAAGTATAAATATTTCAGAAGCTCCGAATTTAAGAGCAACTTTTGCAACTTGAGGAGCTAAAAATAGAAGTACTAAAGCACTAAATATTCCTCCAAAAGTTGAAGCTTCAAGAGCTATATTTAGAGCTTTTTTCGCTAATCCTCTTTTAGCTAATGGGCTTCCATCTAACATTGTAGCTGCTGCATGCGGTGTTCCTGGAGTATTTATCAAGATCGCTGATATTGATCCTCCATAACTTCCTGCACAATAAATTCCTAATAAAAACATAAATGAATCAATAGCTTCTAAATTATATGTAAAAGGTAGAAATAATACCAAACACAACATAACTGTAAGTCCTGGAATACAACCAAATATTACTCCAGCTAGAAGCCCAAGGTTCATATAAATAAAACTATTTAATTTAAAAAATTCTAAAAAACCCTCAACTATATTTGAAAACATACCTCTTCTCCCTTCTATGGTAATTGTACAAGTAATATATTTTTAAATATATATGTTACAAGTGTACAAATAATAATTACAGTCAAATAATATTTCCAATTTTTACACTTAAAGAATGCTAACATAGCACAGCAGTAAGCTATTGAAGCAAATAAAAATCCTATTATATTTAATAAAACTGCATAAAGAATTAAAAGAACACATGTTATTACAGCTCTTCCTTCTTCTTTCAAGTTTACTTCAACTTCTTGTACTGGAAGTTTTCTAGCAATTTTTATTAAATCATTTACTAAGATAAATAAACTTGAAAAAAACATTACTACTACAATTAATTTTGGAAAACTTCTTGATGTAATTACAGCATCAGTTGTAACAGGTATTTGTGAAGGAATCAGATACCATAATATCATAGCAAGAATAAGAAATATTATTCCTCCTACAACATTAATTTTTATTTTATAGTTCACTTATTTCACTCTCCTTTATTTTAAAAATAGAGAGGAGCCAAATCCTCTCTATTAATATGTTTGCCTTCTTATTTTTTTATCATATTGTAAAATCTCTTAGCTTTTTCAGTTGATTCTTTTATATGAGCATCACATTCAGATGGACTTAATGGATCAAGAGTTAATCCTAAGTTAGCTGCTGTTTCTTTGAATCCAGGTTCTTCAAATATTTGTAATACTGCTTTGTACATTTTGTCTATTACTTGTGGATCAGTTCCTGCTGGCATTAATAGAATACATCTATTTACTAAGAATGTATCATATCCATAATCACCAACAGATTCAAGATTATAAACTTCATCTTTTAAAGGTTTTTCATCAAATACAACTACTGGATTTAAACGTTCAGCTTTTACAAACTCTTTAGCTAGTGAAGCATGAGTAATTCCTATTACTGTATCTCCTGCTAAAGTAGCATTCATAGCTTCATTTGCTCCATTAAATGATACACCTTCATAGTTTAATCCCATTTCACTTAAAAGAGCTGAAATCATTAGGTATTCAGAAGAGTTAAGTCCTGCTACTGCAAATATTACTTTATTATTTTTCCCATATTCTTTTAAATCATTTAAAGATTTAATATTAGTTTTAGGGTTAGCAACCATTACAAAGTTAGATTTATAAATGTTGATTACTGGAGAAAATTGTTCCCATTTAAAAGGTACTGGATTAAAAAGTGGTCCAATAGCAAAGTTTCCTTCTCCACCATATATTAATTTATTTGAATTAGGTCTTTCACGTAAATACTCAGTAAGTGCTACTACTCCTCCAGCTCCAATTTTATTTTCTGGAACTATTGGTTGTCCAAGATATTTTTTACCATATTGAGATAACGCTCTGTTAGCTTGGTCTGCAAGTCCTCCTACTGCCCATGGAACTGTGATGATAACTGGTTTACTTGGCCAATTTTCTGCTCCCTTAGCTGCAAAAGAAGGTATTACAGTTATTAAAGTTAAAATACAAGTTAATAAAATCTTTACAAATTTTTTCATAGCTTCCTCCTGTGTTTTTTTAGTTATTTTAATTAAAAAATTATCTTCTTCTTGATAGCAGATTTAAGAAATACATTATCATAGGCTTTCTCTCTTCATCTACTCTCTCTTTTACAAATTTTTCAACAAATTCCTCTGTTACAACAGTTATATTCTCTTTTTTTATCTCATTTTTAAATTCATTTACCAATTGATTTTTATCATTGAATTTAACAAGATTAATGAAAGCTGTTAGCTCATTTTTTGTATTACCTTCCCATTGTAGTAGATCTTCCATATCTTTATCTATTGTATACTCTTTTTTAAATTTCTCTTTATATTCTACTAACTCCTCTTTAGTTAAATCTCTATTATGATGAAGCCCTATTCTACTATATTGTTCTATTGGAGCATCACTCTCAAGCATTAACTTTCTCATAAGATTAGCCATTTTTAATTCAACTTCTACATCTTCTATTGGAGCTACTTGATATGGATCTTTTTCTGTATCATATAACATTGTTCCAAATCTATAATGTTGATTGAAGTTTTTAACCTCTATCTTCATTGTTCTTAAACCTTTAGTAAATGTAAATGGTTCAGCAAGCTCAAATTCTTTCATCTCATCTACTGAAAATCTTGATTTTATATGAGTTGGCATCAATGTATATTCATATAGAGGTGCATTTGTATTTGTTGCTTCTCCTCTCATATATACATATTTTCCATCTGTACAGTTAATTTGATTTCCATGCCATCCAAATAAGCAAGCTTCTCTAATCTTTTTATCAGATTCTATTACCTCTTTTAATGGAATACCCTGCATATCTTTAGGAATTGGAAGATTAAAGAAATCTAAAATTGTAGGTGCTAAATCTATAAGTTGGACTAAAGATTCTCTCTTTTCTCCTCTTTTTTGAGTTCTTGGATCCCAAATAAATAGTGGTGTATTTACAAGTTCATTATAAGCTGGCATCATATTTTTAGCCCACCATCCATGTTCTCCTAACAAGAATCCATGATCTGTACAAACTATCAACAATGTATCTTTCCACATATCATGTTTATCCATAAGATCTAAAACTCTTCCTAAACTTTCGTCACACTTAGATAATAGAGCTGCATATTTATATTTTAGATTTTCCACATCATCACTATTTTCAATAACTGGGTGATAATCAGGCCAATCAAGATTTTTCTTTTTAATATGCTCTCCATATAGTGCATCATACTCTTCAGGAACCACATAAGGTTCATGTGGATCAAAAGATTCTATTTGTAAAAACCAATTATCTTCATCATGATTTTTCTCTATAAATTCTACTCCTGCTTGGAAAGTTTTAGTTTGAGGATAATCTTCATCTCTCTTAAACTCTTGACGGTTTACCCACTCTTGTCTCCAAATATCAGCAAGTTTCTCTCTTGAAGGTAAAAATAATCTTTGCGGAGCTTTTGCATCTTCTGGAATTTCAGGAAATTTTATTTGTCCTTTCCAAGGATCTCCCTCTTGTCCTCTAATGATCTCCCAACTTGAGAATCTACTATGATATGTAGCTCCTCCATCAGCCCAATATAAGTGATGATCACTTGCTAAATGACTATATACTCCATTCATTTTTAAAATTTCAGGCATTGAATCATCAAATGGTTCTAATGGTCCCCAACTTCTATGAAGAAAATTATATCTTCCTGTGTGTAGTTCTCTTCTAGCAGGCATACATGGAAGACTTCCAGCAAAACAAGTTTCAAATTGTACTGTTTTTTCAGCTAAACGTTGAAAATTGGGTGCTTTAATCCAATTATTACCATAAGATGGAAGATAATGTTTGTTCAACGAATCAAACAAAACCATAATTGCTCTCATTAATTTTCCCCTCCTAATTAAAATTAATAAATCTTTTTAAATAATTATTTTATATTTTATTTATATAATTTTACAGTTTTTATTGTTCTATTTCAATATCTTTAATATAAAAACAAAACTAAATAATTTATATTTAATTTAGTTATAC
>UQQO01000031.1 GCA_900543175.1 uncultured Fusobacterium sp. | reverse complement strand
GAATTATATATATAAAATGTGATATATTTATTCTTACATATTTATTAATATATGTTATCAATATAATTAATATATAAAAAATGAAATTAACACGTTTATTTTTAAAGGAGGAACTTAAATTATGGTATTAAATCTTACAACTATCCAAACGATGGCATTGGCAGTTATAGTTCTTTATTTAGGGAAGACTATCAACAATACTTTTAAATTTTTAAAAGAAAATTGTATACCAGATGCTGTTACTGGAGGAACTCTATTTTCGATTTTAACTCTTATAGGGCATGAAACTGGAATACTCTCTTTTGTTTTTGAGGACACTTTAAGAGATGTATTTATGATTGCTTTCTTTACTACTGTTGGTTTTTCAGCTAGTATTAAACTGTTGAAAAAAGCCGGATTACCAGTTCTTATGTTTTTAATTGCTGCTGTGGCACTAGCTGTTTTACAAAATGTATTTGGTGTTGCTATGGCTAAATTCTTACATATTAACTTATTAATAGGACTTGCTACTGGTTCTCTTGCAACTACTGGTGGACCTGGAACTGCTGGAGCTTTTGGACCTATCATAGAAGCTGTTGGAGCTGGACAAGCAGAGGGAGCTACAATGGTTGCCATGGCTACTGCTACATATGCTCTTATTGCTGGTAGTATTATAGCTGGACCTATTTGTAAAAGACTTATTAACAAACACAATCTATTAAATAAGAAAAATGAAAATGATCTTTTTGAATCTACTGGTGGAAAAGTTGAAATGTTAAGTGCTAAAAGAATTCTTCCATCTGGTTTCCAAGTTGTTATTGCTATGGGAGTAGGAAGCTTAATTTCTAACTTTTTAAGTAGCTTAGGAATGGTTCTTCCACCATATATAGGAGCTATGTTTGCTGCTTCTATTATGAGAAATCTTTCTGACTATTCAGGAAAATTTGAGATAGATCTTGATATCATTTCTGTAATTGGAAGTTTTACTTTAGCAATGTTCCTTTCTATGACTCTTATGAGCTTTAGATTATGGGAATTAAAAGAGTTAGCTCTACCATTGATATTAATGCTTCTTGGTCAAACTGTTCTTATGGGAGTATTTGCTTACTTTGTTACATTTAATCTTACTGGAAGAGATTATGATGCTGCTGTTATGACTGGTGGACATTGTGGATGTGGTTTTGGAACTACTCCTAAAGCTCTTGCAAATATGGAAGCTCTTACAGAAAAATACCTTCCATCTCCTAAGGCATTCTTTGTAATTCCTATTGTTGGTGGATTGTTTATAGATTTCTTTAATGCTGCTATTATTACATTCTTTATAAATTTAGTTAAATAAAGTTTTTCCAACTAGATTAACTCTAGCTGGAAACTCCTCAAAACAGTACTACAGTTGTATAAGTAATTATATAACTGTAGTATTTTTTTATAGTAAACTATAATATATCTAACTAAGCTCAGTTATCTAGCATATTGCTAGGTTTTGACAAAGTCCCTTTGTATTTAGCGATTATTAGTCAAGTTAAGTTGTCTCTATTTCTTTTTTAACATCAATTTGCCTCCATGTCAGTGAATAAAGAATCCCTATTGCTCATTCCGTTGAAAATGCAAAACTCGCTCCACAAGCTCCGCTCAAACACGTTGCATTTTCTTAACTGCATTTCGCTGAGGGCTTCTAATATTCACTTCTAAATTACGTCAACTTGATGTTAGGGATAACAATATTTTTACTTTTTATTAGAATGATAAATTATAGTTTAAAAGAAAAAACTGGCTTCATATAGAAACCAGTTTCTCATACAAAATAGTTTTAGTTTTTAGTTATCCGTTGATCATTTTATATTAATTTTTATTTTTAACAAATTTTTACATCATTCCTGGCATCATTCCAGGGTTTCCCATTTCTGGTGCCTTAGGTTCTTTCTTAGTTGCTACTAATACTTCAGTAGTAAGAATTAATGCTGATACTGATGCAGCATTTTGAATAGCTGATCTAGTTACTTTAGCTGGGTCAATTATTCCCTCTGCCATCATATTTACATATTTTTCTGTTGCAGCATTAAATCCATATCCTTTTTCCATATTTCTTACTTTCTCTACAACTACTGCTCCATCTACTCCAGCATTTTCAGCTATCTGTCTAAGTGGTGCCATAAGAGCTTTTTTAACAATTTCAACTCCTATTCCCTCTTCTCCTTCAAGCTTGTAATCTTCCATCTCTTTTACAATCTCAAGTAGAACAGTTCCTCCACCAGGTACTATTCCCTCTTCAACTGCTGCTCTTGTAGCATTTAAAGCATCTTCTATTCTAAGTTTTTTATCTTTCATTTCAGTTTCAGTAGCTGCTCCAACTTTAATTACTGCTACTCCTCCAGATAGTTTAGCAAGTCTTTCTTGTAATTTTTCTCTATCATAATCTGAAGTTGTAAGTTCTATTTGATTTTTAATAGAAGCTGTTCTTGATTTAATATCCTCAGAAGCTCCCATTCCATCAATAATTACAGTTGTATCTTTAGTTACTTTTACTTTTTTAGCTCTACCTAGTTGCATAATTGAAGTTTCTTCAAGTTTCATTCCTTTTTCATCAGAGATAACTTCTCCTCCTGTTAGAATTGCAATATCTTCTAACATAGCTTTTCTTCTATCTCCAAATGCTGGAGCTTTAACAGCAACTACATTCAATGTTCCTCTCAATTTATTGATTACCAATGTAGTTAAAGCTTCTCCTTCAAGCTCATCAGCTATGATCAATACTGGTCTACCAGCTTGAACAGTTTCCTCTAATATTGGTAAAATATCCTTCATATTTGAGATTTTTTTATCAGTTATTAAAATATATGGGTTATCTAATTCAGCATACATTCTCTCTGTATCTGTTACCATATATGGAGATACATAACCTTTGTCAAATTGCATTCCCTCTACAACTTCCAATGTAGTTTCAAGAGATTTTGCTTCTTCAACAGTTATTACCCCTGTTTCTCCAACTTTTTCCATAGCTTGAGCTATTAATTTACCAATCTCTTCATCTCCTGCTGATACAGAAGCAACTTGAGCTATCTCATCATTAGATTGAATCTTTTTAGCTCTATCTTTTAAGTGTTTTATAACCTCTTTAGTTGCTTTTTCTATACCTTTTTTTAAGAACATTGGGTTAGCCCCAGCACTTACCATTTTAAGCCCCTCTTTTACTATTGCCTGAGCTAAAATAGTGGCAGTTGTTGTTCCATCTCCTGCAACATCATTTGATTTAGTTGCTACCTCTTTAACAAGTTGAGCTCCCATATTTTCAAATGGATCATCAAGTTCAATCTCTTTAGCAATAGAAACCCCATCATTTGTAATAAGAGGTGATCCATAACTTTTTTCAAGAACTACATTTCTTCCTCTTGGTCCTAATGTTACTTTAACTGCATCTGCTAATGTATTTACACCTATTTCAAGTTTTTTTCTTGCTTCCTCGTCAAATTTTAATATTTTTGCCATCTTAGTTCCTCCTATTTTTCAACTACTGCCAAAACATCATCTATATTTAAAATAAGATATTTTTCATCTCCATCTTTTATCTCAGTTCCTGCAAATTTTGCATAAACTACTTTATCTCCTACGTTTAATCCCTCTAATTTTTCACCTTTTCCTAGAGCTATAATCTCTCCAAAGTTAGGTTTTTCTTTATCTCCTGCTCCTGGAAGAATAATTCCACTTGCTGTTTTCTCTTCCATTTTTACAAGTTTTATCAAAACTCTTTCTCCTATTGGCTTAATGTTCATCTATATCCCTCCAACAATTTTATTAGCACTCTTATTAGATGAGTGCTATTTTTTACAAGTATATATTATGATATTTTTTCAACTATGTCAATAGTTTTTTTATTTTAATTGATAATCTTGTTTTTTATAAATTTTACTGATAAAATATCTTATAATTAATCTTTATTTGGGGGAATTTTATGGAAAAGAAAAAAATAGATCTATCTGAATTTTATAAAAGTTTTCTTACAATAGGTGTACCTTTAATGATTCAACAACTTATATCATCTTCTCTAAATTTCATAGATAATCTAATGATAGGAAGATTAGGTACTGACTATATTGCTGCTGTTGGTTTTGCTAATAGTGTATATAGAATACTGGATCTTTTTCTATTTGGGCTTTGTAGTGGTATGGGAGTTTTTGTTGCTCAATATTATGGTAAGAGAAATTTTGACATGATTAGACGTATTTTAGGAAAAATGGTAATCTCTTGCTTTACTTTAGCTATAATCTTCTCAACTATTACTTTTTTCAATGCTGAAAAAATCATTGGAATTTTTACCAAAGATCCAGAGGTTTTAAAAATAGGAGTATCATATATAACTAAAGCTCTATTTTCATATAGTTTCTATGCCCTATCTTTCAGTACTGGATTTTGCCTTAGAGCTATGGGACTTACTAAATTCCCTATGGTATCTGCTTCTGTGGGAGTAGCTATAAATACATTTTTCAACTACTGCTTAATCTACGGAAATTTTGGTTTTCCTTGTTTAAAAGAGCAAGGAGCTGCTATTGCAACTGTTATTGCTAGAATCTGCGAATTGACTACAATTTGGTTAATAGTGTATAAAAAAGATTTTAATTTAAAGGGAAAAATAGAATCATATATGAATCTTCCTAAAGATCTTATTAAAGAGATTATTAGAATATCATCTCCTGTATTTCTTACAGAGATGCTTTGGATACTTGGAACAGTTTCTCTATCTGTAGCATATTCAAAGCTTGGAACTACTCAAGCTGCTTGTGTTCAGATAGCTGATATTATTACTGCTATATCATCTATTATCTTTATGGGAATTTCAAACTCTGCCTCTGTAATTATTGGACATACTATTGGAAAAGGTGATAAAAACAAGGTTATTATCTATTCTAAAAAGATACTTCAAATCGCCTTTATTATGGGAATCTTCAGTTTAATTTTAGTTCAAGCATTAACTGGAACAATTGTTTCTCTATACCATCTTCCAAATGAAGCACATATAATGGCTGTAAAAACTATGAGAGCTGCTGGAATATTTGTATTTTTAAAGATGATTAACTGGACTCTGCTTATTGGACTTTTTAGAGCTGGTGGAGATACAAAGGTTGCTTTCTGCTTAGATATTTTCCCACTTTGGTTCTATGCTGTTCCTGTGGCTTTTATTGGAGCTTATTATAAAGTGCCTGTATTTTTATTAGTTGCTATGGCTGATTTCTCAGAGTTTATAAAGTTGGTAGCGTCTTTAATTAGATATAGATCTCTTAAATGGATAAAAGATGTTACAGTATAGAAAAATGAGGTTGAATCATCAACCTCATTTTATTTTCTTTTTAAAAGAAACTATCTCCTCTTTTATTGTTTTATGTTTTAACTCTTTTAAATCTATATTATAAAATCTAAGTATAAAAGCTAAAGTTGTTCCCAATCCAAGTGCTGTTGCTATTGTTCCTATTCCTAAATTTCCACCTAAAAGCCATCCCAATGAAAATGCCATTATCTCTATTCCATTCTTTATCACTCCAACAGAAAATCTTGTTCTTTTAGTTAAAATTTGCATAAATCCATCTCTTGGACCACATCCCATTCCTTGTACCATATACAAAAAAGTTCCATAAGCATAGAAAAATATCCCTATAACTAATAAAAATATTCTATAAATAATTGAAGAACTTTCTGGTATGAAATTAAAATAAAATATCAAATCCATAAAAATTCCTATGCTTAAAAAGTTTAACACAGTTCCTATCCCTATTGGTTGCCCTAAAAATATATCTAGCAACACTATAAATATTCCCAATGTAATACTTGCTTGTCCTATTGTAACTCCTATTGTTTTTGATATTCCTTGATGTAAAACATCCCAAGGTGCAGATCCAAAATCAGCCTTAATTATCATTACACACCCTAAAGCACATAAAAACATTCCTGTAAAAAGTTTTAAATATTTTTTCATCTCATTCCTCACTAATTCTATTTTATTTCTTTCAAAAATTTATTATACACTAAAATTAAACTATACTCAACAACTATTTAGGTTGCTTTTTTTTGTGTTTTGAGCTATTATATGGTACTAAAAACTATTTTAAAGGAGGGTAATTAGCTAAAATGGATGTAAAAAAACAGATTAACAAAGAAGCTATAATTACAATTATACTTTACTTAATCTATTTTATATGGTGGTATTTCTGGGGGTATATTGATGAGGGAAAAGATCCTAGTGAGTATGTCTATATTTTTGGTTTACCTAGATGGTTCTTTTTTTCATGTGTAGTTGGACTTATCTTTATAAATATCTTAGTTTGGGTAGCTATCAAGTTCTTTTTTAAAGAGATTGATTTAGATGAAAAGGAGAAAGAAAAATGTTAATAATTCCAATTTTTATATATATTCTAGCTATTTTAATTGTAGCTTGGCAAACTGGTAAACATAAACATAAAGCTGGTAAATTTATGGAAGAGTACTTTATTGGTAGTAGAAGCATGGGAGGATTAGTTTTAGCAATGACTCTAATCAGCTCATATGTAGGGGCAAGCTCTTTTATTGGTGGACCTGGAGTAGCGTATAACTTAGGGTTAAGTTGGGTATTTCTAGCTTGTATTCAAGTTCCAACTGCTTTCTTTACTCTTGGAATACTTGGTAAAAAACTTGCTATTATATCTAGAAAGATAAATGGTGTTACTATAACTGACTATTTAAGAGCTAGATATGAAAGTAACTTAGTTATAGTTCTTGCCTCTTTAATGATGCTGATCTTCTTTATTGGAACTATTGTTGCTCAATTTGTTGGAGGAGCTAGATTGTTTGAAAGTGTTACAGGACTTTCATACAATTTCGGACTTATTCTATTTACTGCTGTAGTAATCATTTATACTACATTTGGAGGATTTAGAGCTGTTACTATAACAGATGCTATCCAAGGTATTGTTATGTTACTAGCTACTGGACTTCTTTTCTTTATCATTTTAGAAAAAGGAAATGGTATGGAAAATATTATGCAAACTCTTTTAAAAACTAATCCTAATCTTTTAACACCAGATAGTAATGGAGCTGTTTCTAAGCCATTTATCCTATCTTTCTGGATGCTTGTTGGAGTGGGGGTATTGGGACTTCCAGTTACAGAGGTAAGATGTATGGGATTTAAAGATAGTAAAGCTATGCACAGAGCTATGATTATTGGAACTTCTATTGTTGGAATTCTTATGCTTGGAATGCACTTAGTTGGAGTTATGGGAGCAGCTGTTGAACCTGGTGTAGAGGTAGGAGATAAAATTATCCCTATTCTTGCTATAAAAAATATGCACCCTATTCTTGCAGGAGTATTTATTGCTGGACCTTTAGCAGCTATTATGTCATCAGTTGACTCACTTTTAATTATGTCATCTGCTGCCATAGTAAAAGATCTATATATAAACTATATTGACAAAAATCCAAGTGAGAGCAAGATTAAAAAGCTTTCTTTTGCAACTTCTCTTCTATTGGGAATAATTGTTTTTGTATTAGCTTTAAATCCACCTAAACTATTGGTATGGATAAATCTTTTTGCACTTGCTGGACAAGAGGCAGCTTTCTTCTGTCCTATACTTTTAGGATTATATTGGAAGAGAGCAAATGCCACTGGAGCTGCTGTTTCAATGATATTTAGTGTGGTTTTCTATCTATACACAGTTATTATGAATATTAAAATTATGAATATGCATCAAATTGTACCAACAATAATATTCTCTATTTTACTGTTTACAATAGGATCATATTTTGGAAAACCTAATTCTGAAAAAGTAAATGAACTATTTTTTTCAAAAAAATAAAAAAATAACTTGATTTTTTTCAAGTTTAGTATTATACTCATCACAAGATAAAAAAATTAAAAAAGGAGGTCAATATATGTTCTTATTTAGCATAATAATATTTGTTATATTTTCTAGTTTTATACTCTATTTTATATTTACTACAATTTCATATAGCAAAAATTATGTTAAGGTAAGACTGAAATATTTATATTGGCTTTTCTTTAATAAGAGGGTTATTTTAAATTTATCCATATAAGTAGTTCTAAATTAAATTTATATAACTTTTTTCATATATTAAAGATTCTGTTAATTAAAAGCAAGTTATTTATAAGCAGCCTTATGGCTGCTTTTTTTATACACAAAAGGGGGAAATATTATGAAAGCTTTAAAAATTCTTTGCAGGACACTCCTCAGTTTTCCAATACAACTATAAAAAATTAAATTTATTCTAAAAATATTAAAATGAGGTGTTGTAAATGGAAAAGAAAAATAATACAATGAAAAAAATAGGAACTGCTTTAGTAGCCATGATGATAGTATTTTTTACAGGAATGAAAGTTATTGCAACTGATAATAAAAAAGAGGAAAAAACTAATGAACCTCAGCAAAGTCAAAAATATAAAGAAAATATAGTTGTAGCTTTAAAAGCTGATGCTAAAACACTTGATCCACAAAGAACTATTGATACTACATCAAATAAAACTATTAAATTAATCTTTAATGGATTGGTAACATTTGACAAGGATTTAAATATTATCCCTTGTTTAGCTGAACGTTGGGAGAAAGTTGATGATTTAAACACAGTATTTTATCTAAAAAAAGGTGTAAAATTCCACAATGGTGATGAACTAAAAGCTGAAGATGTTAAATTTACTTTAGATAGAGCAAGGGTTTCTAATCAAAGTTCATATCTTTTTAAACCAATCTCTGAAGTTAGTGTAATTGATGATTATACAGTAAAAGTTACTACTGAAAAACCTTTTGGTCCACTATTAACAAACTTAGCTCAAACACAAGCTTCTATTGTTAGCAAGAGAGCTGTCCAAGAAGTAGGGGAGGAAAACTTCTTTAAATCACCTGTTGGAACTGGACAATATAAGTTTAAAGATTGGATTCCTGGTGATAGAATCATCGTTGAAGCTTTTGATGAATCTTTCTTAGGAGCTCCAAAAGTTAGACAAATTACAATGAGATGTATTACTGAAGTTAGTAATAGAACTATTGCACTAGAAACTGGTGAAGCTGATATGGCTTTTGACATTGGAATTATGGATAAAGAGGCTATTCAAAAAAGTTCAGATATGGAGTTTTTAGAAGTTTCATCTCCATCTTCTCTATATTTAGGATTTGACTCTACTAACCCTACTTTCCAAAATATAAAACTTAGACAAGCTATTGCTTATGCTATTGACACTAAAATTTTAGCTGAAACTGTTTTTAGAGGATCTGCTGTTGTTGCTGATTCTGTTTTACCTAAAGCTTCTCCTGCACATATTGCACCTGCTAAACAATATACTCAAGATGTTGAAAAAGCAAAACAATTGATGAAAGAAGCTGGATATGAAAATGGATTGGATATTGAACTTTGGGTAAATGATGAGGGATCTAGAACAGATATGTGTGTTATTATGCAAGAGCAATTAAAACAAATTGGAATCAATGCAGAGATTAAAATTTTTGAATGGGGAGCATATATCTCAAGAACTGCTCAACCAAATAAACAACTTTACTTATTATCATGGAATTCTACTAGTGATGCTGATGCTTTCCTATATCCTTTATTCCATTCTAGTCAACAAGGATTATCAGGAAACAGAAGTTACTATAAAAATGAAAGAGTTGATGAGTTATTAGACAAAGCTAGATATTCTAGTAATGAAGAGGAAAGAACTAAAGCTTATCACGAAGTACAAAATATTTTACAAGAGGATTTACCTCACTATACTTTAGTTTATCCAATGATCAATATGGCTATTAGAAAAAATGTAAAAGATCTTGTTTTTAGAAATGATGGATATATTGATGTTACAAATATGTATGTTTTAGATGAAGAAAAATAGAATTATATATAAAACAGAGGAGGAAATTTATGAAAACATTAGAATTAGCAAAAGAAGTACAAGAGTATGTTGTTAAAATGAGAAGAGAGTTTCACATGAATCCTGAACCTAGTATGAAGGAGTTTAATACTTCTGCAAGGATTAAAGAAGAGCTAGATAAAATGGGTGTTGAATATAAAAGTGTTGCTGAAACTGGAGTTGTAGCCACTATCCATGGAAATACACCTGGTAAAACTGTGGCTCTTAGAGGGGATATTGATGCTCTAGCTGTTGTTGAAGAGAATGATGTTGATTATGCTTCTAAAGTACCTGGACTAATGCATGCTTGTGGGCACGACACTCATGGAGCTATGCTATTGGGAGCTGTTAAAGTTTTAAATCAAATGAAAGATGAGATTAAAGGAACTGTAAAATTCTTCTTCCAACCAGGAGAAGAGGTAGGAAGAGGAGCAGCAGCAATGGTTGCTGATGGAGTTTTAGATGGAGTAGATGGGGTAATGGGAATCCATATCTCTTCTGATATGCCTACTGGAACTATCAATGCTGATGGTGGTCCTAGAATGGCATCTGCTGATGCTTTTAAAATAACTATTACTGGAAAGGGTGGACATGGAGCTAGACCTGAACAATGTGTTGATGCTGTTGTTGTTGGAGCTGCTACTGTTATGAACCTACAATCTATTGTTAGTAGAGAGTTAAGTCCATTTGATCCTGTTGTTGTAACTACTGGATCTATTAAATCTGGTACTAGATTTAATGTTATCGCCCCTACTGCTGTACTAGAGGGAACTGTTAGATATTTCAAGCCTGAATACAAAGATGTTATCTCTGCTGCTATTGAAAGGATAGCAAAATCTACAGCTGAAGCATATAGGGCAACTGCTGAAATGGAATATGATTCTTGTGTTAAACCTACTATCAACGATGATGAATGTGCTAAGATAGCTCAAGAAGCTGCTAGCAAACTTGTAGGAAAAGAAAATGTACTTCATCTTCCACCTAGCACAGGTGGGGAAGATTTCTCTGAGTTCTCTTCTGTTGTTCCTGGAGTTATGACTAGACTTGGAGCTAGAAATGAGGCTAAAGGAATTGTTTACCCTCACCATCATGGTAAATTTAATGTTGATGAAGATGCTTTCAAATATGGTGTAGCATTTTATGCTCAATATGCTCTTGATTTTTTAAATAGATAAAACTAAAATAAATAATTTTTTAAATAACTCTAGTGATTTTTCATTGGAGTTATTTTTATTCCTGTTTTTTAGTATAATTTAATTCAAATATATGTTAAAATAAATTTAAGATATAAAGAGGAAAATGAGATTTATATTTTAAAATATGATAAATAAAAATAACTTTAGAAAGGATATAATATGGAAAAGCAAATATGTCTCGACTGGATAGATTTTTATATGGAATTAGCAGATAAACTGTTACCATATAAAAATGATAGAAAAAACTTAATAGACAAGATAAAAAGAATCTATTCTAATATCAACATACATTTACCAAAATTAGAAACAGATAACAATATTGTTGATATTGATCCATTTACAATCTTTGGACTTTTTAATAAGGGAATTAAAACTGTAAATAGAATAGCTATTTTACAAGGATTTGCACAAGAGTTTTCTATTAAAGCAGCTATTCCTAGCTCTTTTGAAGGTGTACCTGTATTAAATAATATGGCAGCTACCTTTTATCATTTCATTGGAGTCCGTCAAGAAAACGATATTGAAAATCTATGGAAGATGTTTATAGCAGCTTTGAAATATGCAGATACTCAATCAGATAGCAACAAAAAAGAGTTTATAGAAATTTATGATATTGTATCTCAGCAAAAAGGAATTAGATGGAATCTAACAATGGCTCTTTATTGGATTCGTCCATATAAATATATCAATTTAGATTCTTGTAATCGTGAGTATATTTTTGATTCTAAAAATATGCCTGTTAATTATATTGAAAGCATTGGAAAACTTAAAGAGATTCCTACTGGAGAAGAATATCTTGATATTACTGAAAAAACCTCTGCTGTTCTTGAGAAAAATAACTATCAATATAAAAATTTTCCTGAACTGTCTCATTATGCATGGGTTGTTTCAGAAAAGGTAAATAAAGAAATTCGTATAGAAGAAATGGAACAAGCAAGAATAAATACAGATGATGCTATTGGTGATAAAGATATCCAAACTACACATTATTGGATCTATTCTCCAGGAAATAACGCATGTATGTGGAATGATTTTTACACTGAAGGGATTATGGCTATTGGTTGGGGAGAAATTGGTGATCTAAGTACTTTCCCTACCAAAGATGCAATGAAACAAAAAATGAAAGAGTGCTTTGATCCTACTCTTTCATTATAAATGCTGCCCATGCTACATGGCAATTTGCTAATGAAATGAAGCCAGGAGATATTATATTTGTAAAAAAAGGAATGCACTATATTATTGGAAAAGGGGTAGTTACTTCTAATTATATCTTTGATCCTTCACGTAATGATGAATATAAAAATATCCGTCAAATAAATTGGACTCATAAAGGTGAATGGGAACATCCTGGAAAAGCAGTTGTAAAAACACTGACAGATATAACTCCCTATACTGATTATGTTAAAACACTGAATGCACTATTTGAAGATGAAGTGATTGAAGAAAGTGAAGAAGTAGAAATTCAATATCCTATCTATACAAAAGAGGATTTCTTAAATGAAGTATATATGAATGAAAATACTTATGATCTTCTTGTCAATCTACTTAGAAATAAAAAAAATATTATTATGCAGGGGGCTCCAGGTGTAGGAAAAACATTTGCTGCTAAAAGATTAGCTTACTCTATGATGAAGGTTAAAGATCCTAATAGAGTAATGATGATACAATTTCATCAAAGTTATAGTTATGAAGATTTTATTATGGGATTTAGACCAGCATCAACTGGTTTTGAATTAAAAAAAGGACCATTTTATAATTTCTGTAAAAAAGCAGAACTTGATCTTGAAAATGATTATTACTTCATTATTGATGAAATTAATCGTGGTAATTTAAGTAAAATTTTCGGTGAACTATTTATGTTAATTGAAAATGATAAACGTGGAGTAGCTTTACAACTTCTTTATTCAGATGAAAAATTTTCTGTTCCTAAAAACCTTTATATCATTGGTATGATGAATACTGCAGATCGTAGTCTTGCAATGTTAGATTATGCTCTTAGACGACGTTTTGCATTTTTTGAATTTTCTCCAGCTTTTAGAACCGATGGTTTCCATCAATATCTTCAAAATAAGAATAATAAGAAATTTAATAATCTTATTACAGTAATTGAAAAATTGAATATAGCTATTGAAAATGATGAATCACTTGGTAGAGGTTTCTGTATAGGACATAGTTATTTTTGTACAGATAAACCTATTGATGATATGTGGTTAAATGGTGTAATTACATATGAAATTATTCCTCTTCTAAACGAATATTGGTTTGATGAACCAAACAAAGTTCGAGATTGGGAATACAGATTATACGAGGCAATCAGATGATTAAAATTCAAAATATCTACCATATGCTTACATATGCCTTTCAAATTTTAAAAGAGCAAAGTTATGCAAGTTGTGCCACAGAAGAATTTGAAAATACTGCAGATCTATTATCTACTATTCTTGTAAAAGGTGTAACTCTACAAATAAAGCGAGGACTTAATCGTACATATCTTGAAGAAACTGAACCATTGAGTTGTTTACGAGGTAAAATTAACGTTACAGAATCAATCAAGCAACAAACTATCATTAAACACCAATTAGTTTGCACTTATGAAGATTTTTCTGTTGATTCCTATATGAATCGTATTTTAAAAACTACAATGGAACTGCTTTTACGATATAATATTTCAAAAATAAGAAAAAAAGAATTAAAAAAATTATTACTTTACTTTAAAGATATCAAAACAATTGATATATATAGTATAAACTGGAAATTTAGATTCTATCGTAATAATCAAAGTTATCAAATGTTAATGTCAATTTGTTATCTTATTCTCAAAGGTTTGTTACAAACAACTGCTGATGGTTCTGTAAAATTGATGCATTTTTTAGATGAACAAAGAATGTGTCGACTATATGAAAAGTTTATTCTTGAATATTATCGAAAAGAACATCCTGAAATCAGAGCAAGTTCTTCACAAATTTTCTGGCAACTAGATGATGAGTTTAGTTCTATGTTACCTATTATGCAAAGTGATATAATGTTATCTAAAGAAAATAATGTTTTAATTATTGATGCAAAATATTATGAACACACTACACAGACACAATATTGGAATAACACTCTACATTCTGCTAATCTATATCAAATATTTACATATATTAAAAATAAAGATGCTGAATATGGAACCCTTCCTCATACTGTGTCTGGAATGCTACTATATGCTAAAACTGATGAAGTAGTGCAACCAAATCAAATTTATCATATGAGTGGGAATAAGATTAGTGTTCGTACCCTTGATCTAAATCTCCCATTTAAGGAAATTGCAAATCAACTAGATAATATTGTGAAAGACCATTTTAAAAAATAAAAAATTAGGCTGGAGAGAGTACATTATACTTCTCTTCAGCCTTCTTATTAAAATTTATTTATAATACTCATAAACAATTTTTCCTATCTCATTATTTATAAGTATTCCATCTATATTCTCTTTTAAATCTTGAGTGAAAACCAATATATCAACCCAACCATTGTTAAAATATAGCCTTCCAACATCGTGTTCCACAGAGGGTAACTCCCCTGTTTTATGAGCTAATATCTCCTCTTCTGGAATATATAAATGTAGTTTATTATTACAAGCTTGATTTTTTAACATATCTAAAGAATCTTTATCATTGCATAGAATATCTAATACTTTTTCACTATCTTTTGGAGATGTAAAATTATCTTTGTTCAGCTTTTTAGCTTCTATATCCATCATCTTTCTACCTAAAATAGTATCACAATAACCACTATTTTTTAGAAAGTTGTTGATATTTTCCATTCCTAAATAATCTATTAAAATATTAGTAGCTGTATTATCACTTAAGCAGATCATAAAATATGCTAAATCTTTTATTGTTAATTCTACACCAGATTTTAGTGATTTTAATAATCCATTTCCCTCTACTTTATCCTTATCTTCTATTCTAATTATTTTACTATAATCTGATTTTGGTATACAACTTAATATATAAAGTTTTATTATACTTGCTGATAAAAAAACTTTATCTTCATTTATTAATATTCTATTTCCAAAGGAATCTTTTATAATTACTCCAAAAATACCATCATATTTTGATAATATCTCTCTTATTTTATTTTCCATATCTCTTCCATTTAAAGTTATTTAATCCCTCTATCTCATTAACCAACTTTCAATTTCTTCTTTACTCTTCTCTACAATCTCTTCGATTGTTAGATTTTCTGGGCATATCTTATCAAAGAATTTTATCTTAATAGGATACATACTTGGGAATTTACTTCCATACGGCATAGCCTTGTATGCTCCCTTTATTCCAAATGGTACTACTGGTACATTTAGCTCTTTAGATAGGATAGCAAAAGTCTTTTTAAACTCTTGTAATTCTCCATCTCTTGTTCTTGCTCCCTCTGGGAATATAACTAAATTTTTACCCTCTCTTAAAACTTCAGCTGATACTTGTAGAGTTTCCTTTAGATTTTTATTAATATCTACTATTAAAACATTTCCTCTATCTGCTAAATATCTTCTAAGTGGAGTATCAAAATGCACCACTGTTGCTATATAATAAGTATCATCCATCATTTTCATTGGTATAGCTTGGTTAAACATAAGAGCATCCAAGAAACTTTGATGGTTTCCTACATATATAGCTGGTTCATTTGAAATTTTCTCCTGTGATTCTTTTTTCAAACTAAAATATAGAGAGAAAATTGGCATTGTTATAATTCTTATTAATTTTCCTACCCAAGCTGATTTTGGAAGATTAATATCTATTCTCTCATTTAAAATACTTTTCCAATCTATCTCAACACTGCTAAATGTTCCACCATGATTTTTAATAAACTCTGCTAAGGCTAAAACATTTTTTATATTTGTAAATTCCTCTTCTTTTATTTTTACTCCATAACTACTCTCTACAAAAGATAGTATCTCAACTATATCCAATGAATCTAATCCTAGATCTAATTCTAAGTGAGCATCTGGAGTAACTTGAGCATCATAGTTTCTCTCAATATTCTCTTTTAATGTTGTATAGATCTCTTTTAACTCTTCAGGAACTTCAATCTCTTTTTTAGGTTGTTGATTTACTACTGTTCCCTCTGCTCCCTCTTCTACAACTTCCCCTTTTAAGAAATCATTTAACATAAATCTTCTTACTTTTCCAAGTTTTGTTTTAGGAAGTTCATTTTTTACAATTTTTACTTCTAAAATTTTTCTATACTTAGGAGCTGTTACATTATATTTATCAATTATCTCCCATTTTAAACTTTCTTTGATATTAGTTATATTTCTATGTTTAATCAAATCAAAATCAGGGTATACAACTGCCATCAAATGATTATTATACTCCATTACAGCTATCTCTTTTATAAGATCAGTTCCCTTCATAATCTCATTTTCAATATCTGCTGGGTTTATATTTTTACCATTTGATAATACTATCATCTCTTTTTTTCTTCCAACTATTACAAGGTGATCTCCATCAAATTTTCCCAAATCTCCAGTATGGAAAAATCCATTTTCATCAATAACCTCTTTAGTTGCAGTAGGATTATTATAGTACCCCTTCATTACATTGGCACCTTTTACAAGAATCTCTCCATCTTCAGCTATTTTTACCTCTACATCTGGAATAATCTCTCCAACTGTTCCAGCTTTTACATTAGTAGGTTTATTAAATGCTATAATAGGTGAAGTTTCTGTAAGTCCATATCCTTCTATCATTGGCAATCCTAAAGTTAGATAATCTCTTGAAACTTCTGGATCTAGCTTAGCTCCTCCAGATGCCATAACCCTTAGAGATCCTCCAAGTTCATTGTATACTTTCTTAAATACAAGTCTGCTTAAAGCTTTACTATTTATAGATTGACAAATTTTAAATATCTTCTTAGTTATCCAACTACTATTAATCTTATTCATAATAGCTTTGTGTAACATCTCCCAAACTCTTGGTACTCCAATTATTACACTTATCTTATACTCTCTAAGTGCATGACGAAGAGCCTCTGATGATAACTCATCTAAAATAACTACTAATGTTCCAAAATACATTGTCATCAATAGGTTAATATTTAATGGGAATACATGATGATATGGAAGAATAGCTAGTACTCTATCTGTTTCATCAACTAAATTTATAGCTTTTATAGCATTTACATTGGATAACAAGTTTTTATATGATAGCATTACCCCTTTAGGATTTCCTGTTGTTCCTGAAGTGTATAAAATTACTGCTGTATCCTCTACATTATCAACATTTAATTCATAATTGTCAGGTCGAAACTCTTTAGGTACAACTATATCATCTATATTTATTATCTCAATATCTTTTCCATACATCTCTTTTGCTACAACAGCATTTTTATAGTTTTTATTTGTTGCATAGATATATTCTGGCTCTGCATCATTAAAAACATATAGTAGTTGTTCTGGAGTATACCCAGCATCTAATACTATTGCTATCCCTTGTTTTTCCCAAATAGAAAAGAAAGATTGTATTATCTCTGGTCTATTTTCTACATACACCACTACTTTACTATCTTTCTTTATATCTAATAAAGTTGAATAATATTTTATCCCTGTTAATAACTCCTTGTATGAATATTCCCTATCCTTGTAAATTATTGCTGCCTTATTTCTGTCATATAATAATCTCATTTTTGCCTCCCAGAACTTATAGATTATCTATTAGCTCTTCCAATTCTTTTCTATCTTTAGTATCTAAATCTATCCCTGCTTTTAGTTTTTTTAATACTTCACTCTCTTGTGCTGACATACTTTTTTCTAAAACTTTAATTAACATTTTTACATAAAAATTCATCTCTTTTCTCCTATCCTTTTAATATATATCCAACTCCTCTTACAGTATAGATAATTTTCTCCTCTTCTCCTTTATCAATTTTGTTTCTAAGATGAGTCATATACACATCTACAATATTTGTATTTGCTGTGTAGTTCATATTCCAGATTTTTTCTCTTATCATTGTTCTACTTAAAACAAGATTTTTATTTCTTATTAAGTACTCAAGAAGGGCAAACTCTCTATAAGTTAATTCTATTTCTCTATCTCCTCTTTTTGCCTCTCTAGTTAAAAGATCTAGCTTTAAATTTTTTATTGTTAAATTATTCTCTGGCTTATTGATATTTCCTTCAGATCTTCTAAGAATAGCTCGAATTCTTCCTGCTAACTCAATAAAAGAAAAAGGTTTAGTAATATAATCATCAGCTCCACTATCTAAGCTTTGAACCTTTTTTTCTATATCATTTTCACTAGATAAAAAGATTATCCCTATTTTTTTGTTGATCTCTCTTATTTCAGAGCATAACTCTATCCCATTTCCATTCTCTATATCAATATCTAAAATAGCTAAATCATAATTCTCACTTTTAATATGATAGTAGGCATCATCTCTATCTGAACATATTTCTACTGTATATCCTAACTCTTTTAACCCTTTTTTCAGATATTTTTGTATCTCTCTATCTCTTTGCACTATTAAAATATTCATCATTAACCCCTTTAAACACTCATAATATTATAAATTGAAAGATAGTTTAATACACTTCCACCTATTACAAATAGATGCCAAATTGCATGGGTAAATTTTATATTTTTTAATGAATAAAAAATAGCTCCTACTGTGTATACCACTCCACCACATACAAGTAAATTTAATGAAATAGAATTAAGATTTAGTTTTAGATCTTTAAATACAAAAACTACTATCCATCCCATTATAACATATATTATTGTTGATAAAAGTTGAAATCTTCCTACAAATTTAATTTTAAATAGAATTCCTAAAATTGTCAATCCCCATTGAAACACAAAGAGTATCCATCTTCCTGTTCCTGTTAATACTGTTAGGATATAAGGGGTATACGATGATGAAATTAAAATATAGATTGCTGAGTGATCTAAAATTTTAAATATATTTTTTATTTTTCCCTCTTGAAGAAGATGATAAGTTCCAGACATACTATACATTAAAATCAATGCTCCACCAAAAATTCCACTTCCTACTATATAATCTACTCTTCCTATTCTAACTGCATGCACTATCAAAGCTACACAACCTGCTATTGCCATTCCTGTTCCTATGTAATGAGTTATAAAATTTAATCTTTCCTCTAATTCTTTATAGTCCATTTTTTCAGCTCCCTTCTAAAATTAAATTTCTCCCCTACTTAGATTATACCATAAATAATAATATTTAAATAAAAAGCTGCAATATTGAACAAAAAAATTTTCATATCTTAACAAAAAAAAAGTAGAAATTCTTTTAATAAAATAGTATTATAATAGTAGATTAATTGTAAAAGGAGGTAAAAGCATGAAAGTAAATATCAAATTTAAAGTTACTTATTTTTTAATAGCTATTATTTTTGCATTGTTTACTTCAACTTACCATTTAAAACATGCAAAACCTTCTTTAACTTATGAACATACACAAACAAATATAATTCTTCTTCATGAAAGTGAACCAATTCAAAATTATATCTCTAGTGAGATAAACCATAGCAACACCAATGAAATTGTTATTTGGAGAGATCTATTACCT